>CALLHZ010000094.1 GCA_938009115.1 uncultured Clostridia bacterium | reverse complement strand
AGATATCCACTCGTGACTGGAGTTCAGACGTGTGCTCTTCCGATCTATCCTGTCCTCCTCCGGCGGCCGCCCGGGAGGAGGACAGGATGAATCCCCAGAATTTAGAGAGAGCCGTTGCGCTGCGTCATGAGCTCCATCAGAATCCGGATCTTTCCAATCAGGAACGGCCTACGCTGGAACGGGTGATGCGCTTCCTGAAAGAGTATACGAAGCTGGAAATCGTGGATAAAGGGCATTATGTTTATGCTGTTTATCGCAGTCAGACTCCTGACAGTCCCAACATCGCATTCCGGGCTGATTGCGATGCGATCAAAGTGGAGGACGCCATCGACAAGCCTTATCGATCAGTCAGGGCTGGTATAGGGCATAAGTGCGGGCACGACGGTCATACGGCTGCGCTGGCTGCTCTTGCCCTTGAAGTCGACCTGGAGGGCGCGGCCAGGGATGTATATTTTCTGTTCCAGCCTGCCGAAGAAAACGGCTCCGGGGCTGCCAGCTGTCTGGATTTTATTTCAGACAACCAGATCGATGAGATCTATGCTGCCCACGGGCACGGAACATACTATCCCGATGGTACGATCACCGTCAAATACGGAACGATCCAATTTGCATCCAAAGGTATGATCATCACCATGACCGGAAGCCCGGCTCACGCAGCCAATCCGGAAAACGGCAGAAACCCAATTTATGCATTATCGAAGCTTGCGCTGGAAACCAGGGATTTGATGAAAAATCCCGCGTATAAAGGATTTGTCCTGGCTACTGTGGTGCAGATGGATGTAGGTGAGCACGAAGCTTTCGGCGTGATGGCCAGCAAGGGCCGTCTGTTGTTGACGATCCGCGGCGAAAACGAAGCGGAAATGAACGATCTGGACAATAATATCCGTGATGCGGCCATGCGTTTTGCCCAAGAAGAGGGGCTGACTTGTGCGTTTGAATATCGGGATGTATTCCCCGAGACCCGCAATCACGACGTGTCTGTGGATAAGATCAAAAAAGCCTGCAGTGAATTGGGTTATCGGATCTATGAAACACCAGAAGCCCGGAGAGGCTCAGAGGACTTCGGCCACTATCTGAAAATGACGAAAGGCGCGATTTTCTACTGCAGCTTTGGAAAGGACTATCCGGCGATCCACACGGCTGCCTACGATTTCGACGATCAGGGCATCGAGCGCATCGTGGAGGTCAACAAGAAGCTGATTCAATACAGCGAGTGAAGCCTCCTTGACAGGCGTGAAATTCAGCAGACAAATCACATAGTATTGTATACAATCGCTGGATTGTATGCTATAATCAAGCTGTCGCAGAAATGCGGCAGCTTTTGCTATCATTAGTTTGGGAGGATATAACATGATTGAACTTTTTAGGGAAGGGGTATTCCTTGTCGACGGTGTTCCCGGCACATCCGGACCCTTGCCCAAGGAAGAGGCCCGGAAAAAGACCATCGCCTATAATATTCTGCAGGCACACAACAAATCATCGGATCCTGCAAAGCTTCAAATCACTTTCGATTCGCTGGCGTCTCATGACATCACTTATGTGGGCATCGTACAGACCGCCAGAGCATCGGGACTGCAGGAGTTTCCCATGCCCTATGCCATGACCAACTGCCACAACAGCCTTTGCGCTGTGGGCGGGACGATCAACGAGGACGACCATGTCTTCGGTCTGTCGGCTGCGAAAAAATACGGGGGAATCTATGTGCCCGCCAACCAGAGCGTCATTCATTCATATGTGAGAGAAGAGATGGCTGCCTGCGGCGCAATGATCCTGGGTTCCGACAGTCACACCCGTTACGGCGCGCTGGGTACGATGGGCGTAGGCGAAGGGGGGCCTGAACTGGTCAAGCAGCTGCTGAAGAACACCTGGGACATCAACGTCCCGGAAGTGGTCCTCGTCTACGTCAAGGGAAAGCCCGCCAAAGGGATCGGACCTCATGACGTCGCCATTGCTCTGGTAAAAGAGACTTTTGAGAACGGATTTGTCAAAAACAAGGTCATGGAGTTCGCGGGGCCCGGCCTGGCCAATCTTCCTGTGGATTTCCGCAACGGCATCGATGTCATGACCACCGAAACCACATGTCTGTCTTCGATCTGGGAAACCGACGCCGCGGTTGCGGAGTATTACGAGATCCACAAGAGACCGGAAGCCTTCAAAGAGCTGAAGCCCGGAAACGGCGCTTATTATGAAAGCATGATCGTGATCGACCTTGATAAAGTCGAATCCATGATCGCATTGCCGTTCCATCCTTCCAATGCCTATACGATCCACGAATTCCAAAAAAATGCCGACGAGATTTTTGCGGCGATCGAAAAAGATGCTTCAAAACAGTTTAAAAAGGCCAAGCTGGACCTGAGATCCAAGATCCGCAAGGATGGCGTTTATGCGGAGCAGGGGATCATTGCGGGCTGCAGCGGCGGCTTGTTCGACAACATCGACGAAGCGGCAGCGATCCTGAAAGGAAAGAGCACCGGCAATGATTATTTCTCTCTGTCCGTCTATCCCACAAGCGTTCCGGTGAGCCTGGAATTGACGAAGATCGGGGCTTCCGCGGATCTTTTGGCCGCAGGCGCTATCCTGAAGCCTTCGTTCTGCGGTCCGTGCTTCGGCGCCGGCGACGTGCCGGCCAACAACGGTTTTTCCATCCGGCATACAACGCGCAATTTCCCCAACCGTGAAGGCTCAAAGCCCGGCGAAGGCCAGCTGGCCGGCGTGGCGCTGATGGATGCCAGATCCATCGCAGCTACAGCGGCAAACGGCGGCCGGATCACTGCAGCCACGGATGTAACGTACGATTATGAAGTGCATCCCTATCATTTCGACAAGAAGGTATACGATAACAGAATTTATTACGGCTATGGTAAACCTCAACCGGATACAGAGCTGATCCTGGGGCCCAACATTACGGACTGGCCGAAAATGTACGCATTGACGGAAAATATTCTTCTTGAGCTGGCCGCCGTGCTTCACGATCCGGTCACCACCACGGATGAGCTCATTCCCTCCGGCGAGACTTCTTCTTACCGCAGCAATCCTTTGCGGCTGGCAGAGTTCACGTTGTCCAGAAGAGTACCGGAATATGTAGGCCGCAGCAAAGCTATTGCGGCCATGGAGGCCAAGCGGATCGAAGGCAGCGCGCCGGCGCACATCACCGAAGCATTGTCGAAGGTCGGTGATGCGGCCCAATTGGTGAAGGATACGCAGTTTGGCTCCGTGATCTTTGCAAACAAGCCCGGTGACGGCTCGGCCAGAGAGCAGGCTGCATCCTGCCAGAAGGTGCTGGGCGGCTTCGCCAATATCTGCTACGAGTACGCCACGAAGCGGTATCGCAGCAATTGCATCAACTGGGGGATCCTGCCGTTTACGCTGGATCCGGATACGGAATTTCCCTACGAACCCGGCGACATGGTCTTCGTGCCCGGCGTTCGGGAGGCTGTGGAAAAGGGCATTGAAACACTGCCGGCCAAGGTGATCCGGCAAAACGGCTCGGTGGATGATATCACGCTGTATATCAAAGGTCTTACGGAAGACGAAAAAACCATTATTCTCGAAGGCTGCCTTATGAATTATTACGCAGCATTGAACAGATAAGCAGAACAGGGGCTGCCTGCGGCGATCCTGCAGGCAGCCGTAGCGCAACATATTACAATGGAGGTAACAACCAATGGACAAGATTCGCATGACCACCCCCCTGGTGGAGATGGACGGAGATGAAATGACCCGGGTGATCTGGCAGACGATCAAGGATGAACTGCTGACCCCGTATATTGACCTGAAGACGGAATACTACGATCTGGGGCTGAAAGTCCGGGATGAAACAAAGGATCAGATCACTCACGATGCCGGCCATGCCATCCGCAAGTACGGCGTTGGCGTCAAATGCGCCACGATTACCCCCAATGCCCAGAGAATGACTGAATACAACCTCACCGAGATGTGGAAAAGCCCCAATGGGACCATCCGTTCTATTCTTGACGGAACCGTGTTCCGGGCTCCGATTGTCATCGACACCATCAAACCGGTGGTCAAGAACTGGAAAAAACCCATCACTGTGGCTCGTCATGCCTACGGAGACGTCTACAAGGGTACAGAATACCGTGTTCCGGAAACTGGAAAGGCCGAACTGCTCTTCACGGGCGATCACGGCGCCACGTTCCGGGAAACTATTTATGATTTTGAATGTCCAGGCGTTCTGCAGGGCATGTTCAACAAGGACAGCTCGATCCGTTCCTTCGCGCATTCCTGTTTCCAGTACGCCTTGAACACCAAGCAGGATCTGTGGTTTTCCACGAAAGATACGATCAGCAAGAAATATGACCAGACCTTTAAGCATATTTTTGAAGAAATCTTCGAAGCTGAGTACAAGGCTCAATTCGAAAAGTTGGGGCTCACATATTTTTATACGCTGATCGATGACGCTGTTGCCCGGGTCATCCGCAGCGAAGGCGGCTACATCTGGGCTTGCAAGAACTACGACGGCGACGTGATGAGCGACATGATTTCCACGGCCTTCGGCTCCCTGGCCATGATGACTTCCGTGCTCTGCAGTCCCGACGGGATGTTTGAATACGAAGCCGCCCACGGGACCGTTACACAGCACTATTACAAGTATCTGAAGGGAGAGGAGACTTCCACCAACCCCATGGCCACGATCTTTGCCTGGAGCGGCGCATTGCGCAAGAGGGGCGAGCTGGACGGGCTGAATGACTTGTGCGCTTTCGCAGACAAACTGGAAGAGGCTTGTTTTGACACCCTTCACGACGGCATCATGACCAAAGACCTGGTCGGGCTTGTGGAAGAGGGCAAAGCAACCAGTGTCACCACCAATGCATTCATTGCGGAAATCAAAAAGCATCTGGAAGAAAAAATGTGATCCGGACAAGGAGGCACGTGATGAAACTAATAAAAACCGGCACTGCGGGTACCATGGAATCCAACGATATCATGGTGACCCTGGAGCCCAGAGATGCCGGAGGGATAACCATTTCGCTTTCCAGCAGCGTGATGCAGCAATTCGGACGCCAGATCCGTGAGGAGATCACCCGTACGCTGGCGGAGCTGGAGATCGTCAACGCAGCCGTGGATGCGGTGGACAAGGGAGCCTTGGACTGTACTGTCAGGGCCCGTGTTCTGGCGGCGGCTTATCGGGCCGGAGAAAGCCAAGGCTATGATTGGGGGGAGCAATGATGGAGCGAAAACGCTTGAGACGAAGCATGATGTTCGTTCCGGGAAACAACCCCGGCATGATCAAGGATGCAGGCATTTACGGCGCTGACAGCATCATGTTCGATCTGGAGGATTCCGTGGCGGTCACGGAAAAGGACGCGGCCAGGTTTCTGGTATTTCAGGCGCTGAAGACGCTCAAATTCGGCGGTAAGGAAATCGTTGTCCGGATCAATGATCTTTACAGCGGCGCCGGGATCCAGGATCTGGAGGCCGTGGTTCGCGCCGGCGTTCACGTAGTCCGTCTGCCAAAGACGGACAGCGCGGAGGATGTGATCTTTTGCGAAAAAGAAATTGAGCGGATCGAAAAGGAAGCCGGCATCCCCACAGGAACCACAGGGATGATGGCTGCCATCGAGAGCGCCAACGGTGTGCTGAACGCCAAAGAGATCGCTCATGCCAGCAAGAGGCTGATCGGCATCGCTTTGGGCGCCGAGGACTATGTGACCGATCTGAAGACCACCCGAAGCGATGGTGTCGAACTGCTGTTCGCCCGCTGCATGATCCTGAATGCAGCCCGATCCGCCGGTATCGACGCCTTGGACACGGTCTACTCGGATGTGAACAACGAAGAAGGGTTCATCGAAGAAGCGACGCTAATCAAAAAGTTAGGGTTCGACGGAAAATCCGTGATCAATCCCCGGCAGATCGATCCGCTTCACCGGGTATTCATGCCCAGCGAAAAGGATCTGGAAAAAGCCCGCGCGATCATGGCGGCCATCGCCGAGGCCAATGCAAAAGGAAGCGGCGTGGCCAGCCTGAACGGAAAAATGATCGACCGGCCCATCGTACTGCGGGCCCAGCGTATGCTGGATTTGGCAGAAGTCAGCCAGATTGCCGAAGAGGAGGTGTAGGACGCAATGGACATCAAAAGCATTTTTGCCAACATTCCTCATATCGATGAGATCAGCCAGCATGGGGCTTTCGAAGGCACAAGTAAAAAAAGAATGGGGACCTTTGCGGAACGTTCCGCCTCTCAGAACAAGGTCGTTGAAAGTCTGGAAGAAGCCATACGCCGGTCCGGTCTGCGGGATGGCATGACGATTTCTTTTCATCACCATTTCCGCAACGGAGACAATATTGTGAATCTCGTGGTCGGAAAGCTGGCGGAAATGGGTTTTCGGAATCTGACCATGGCGGCCAGTTCTCTCTCCGGTGTTCACGCGCCTTTGATCGAGCACGTGAAAAACGGTGTGATCACCCATATCGAGACCAGCGGCCTTAGAGGTGAACTGGCAGAGCAGATTTCCCGTGGTCTGATGGATTTTCCTGTGGTTTTCCGTTCCCACGGCGGCCGCGGCGCGGCCATCGAGAGCGGTGACGTACACATCGATGTGGCATTTCTGGGCGCTCCTTCCTGCGATCCTTACGGGAATGCCAACGGCTACAGCCGGGATGACGATCATTCGATCTCCTGCGGAAGTCTTGGCTATGCCCGTCCCGATGCAAAGCACGCAGACAAAACGGTGATACTGACCAACAATCTGGTCAAATTCCCAAACGCGCCTTACGCCATTCCGGCCTCCCATGTAGACTATGTCGTTGTGACAGACAATATCGGAGATCCCAAGGGCATCATGAGCGGCGCTACAAGATTTACGACCAATCCAAAGGAATTGCTCATTGCAAGGACGGCGGCGGATGTAATCCAGGCTTCAGGGTATCTGTATGACGGGTTTTCCATGCAGATGGGAAGCGGAGGTGCGTCTCTGGCCACAGCCCGCTTTATCCGGCAGATGATGATTGAAAGAGGACTTCGGTGCCGGTTCGCTTTGGGCGGTATCACAGGCCAGATCGTGTCTATGCACGAGGAAGGACTGATCGACCGGATCCTGGACGTCCAGTCCTTCGACCTGGATGCAGCCGAATCCCTGAAGCGTAATCGCTTTCATCAGCAGATTGATTCCTGCTATTACGCCAGCTACCTGCACGAGTCAGCCGTCAATCAACTGGATTTTGTCGTGCTGTCGGCGCTGGAGATCGATGTGGATTTCAATATCAATGTGCTGACAGGCTCCGATGGTGTCATCCGCGGAGCTGTGGGTGGACACCCCGACACGGCCGACGGCGCAAGTCTTTCTGTCGTCGTGGCGCCGCTCACCAGGGGAAGGATCCCCAGCGTGGTCCAAAAGGTGAATACCATTGTCACGCCGGGCTCTACGGTGGACGTTGTGGTGACCGATCAAGGTGTCGCCGTCCATCCGGACCGTCCCGATGTGGAGAGGAAGCTTCGTGAAGCCGGAATGCCCCTGTGCACGATTCAGGAGCTGAAGGAAAGAGCCGAAGCTGTCGTGGGGATCCCTGATCCGATCCGGTATAAGGACAAGATCGTCGGCGTCGTCATGTACCGTAACAACACTGTCATCGATGTGATCCGGCAGATCGACGAAGATGAATAGAGAATAGTTGATCGAGACCGCAGGCCGAAGGTCTGCGGTCTTTTCACAGGGAGAATGAGAATGCCGTTTCGTGAAGTCACATTGGATGAAGTGCTGGAGAACCGCGAGAAGCGGGTAATGCTGCAGGAGTCGCTCCTGTCGCAGTATCGTGTTCCGGTCCTGAGCTGTACCATGAACATTCCCGGCGAGGTGAAGCAAACGCCGCTGGTCGATTTTATTTTTCGGCAATATATGGATCTGGTCCGAAAGACCTGGTCCGGAAAGATTTTGCAGGAAGTACAAATGGATGCCGTGACGGGCCCGGAAGCGTTTTTTGCTGTTGACAGTGATGCGGATGGGATCAAAGACTCAGCTGTGGCCATAGAAAGCCTTGTTCCGGCAGGGCGCCTTTTGGATTTGGACGTGATCGGCACAGACGGCAAAAAGCTTTCGCGCCCGGAGCCGCGGACGTGTCTGGTATGCGGCGGTCCGGTGAACCTCTGCTCCAGGAGCCGGGCCCACGGACTTGACGCTGTGAAGGGCGCAGCATGGGCGATCATGACTTCGTACGCAGTGGAGCGGTTGAGCGATCTGGCTGTCGGTGCGTTGGTCCGCGAGGCCAGACTGACACCAAAGCCGGGCCTTGTGGACGAAAACAATAACGGATCTCATCAGGATATGGATTTGGCCATGCTCCTGGACAGCGCCGCTGCCTTGAGGCCGTATTTTCGCTTCTGCGCGGAGTTTGGCCTTGGGATGGCTCGAGATATCAACGAGCTGATTTGCGCAGGTCTGGAGGCGGAAAATACCATGCTGCGTGTGACGGGCGGTGTCAATACGCACAAGGGAGCCATTTACGCCTTGGGCTTGTTCCTCGCTTCTCTTGGAGCTTTCTTGATGAATGGCGAAGACCCCTTTGCTGTCAGCGCGCGCCTTGCTGCAGCACAGGCAGTCTCAGCACCGGAAGTGCGCGGCTCTCACGGAGCCCTCGTTGCGGCAAAGTATCAGGCCGGCGGCGCAAGGGAAGAGGCGATGGAGGGCTTTCCAACAGCACGAAAAGGGGCCGGGGCGCTGAAAGAAAGCGGCGGTGACGGCCTTTATGCGTTTCTGAAGATCCTGGAAGATATCCGGGATACCAATTTGCTTTATCGGGGAGGGCCCGACGGTCTTGCTTATGTGCAGGCCTCTGCGTCAGCTGTTCTTGGAATGGATCCGGATAAAAGAAAAGATGCACTCCTTGCGATGGATCAGGAATGCATCCGTTTGAACATCAGTCCGGGAGGGGCCGCCGATATGCTGGCGCTTGTCTTCTTGATCGAAAGCGCCGTGCCTCAGCTTCTTTAAACGTACAGCTCGGGCCTCCTGGATTTGAGAAGAGGGAATTCATCCCGCAAGCTGCGGAGTCTTTCGGGATCTAATTTGCCAAAGAGCGTGCCCGGCATGGTATCCAGTTCTCCAAGGAGGGTGCCCCAGGGATCGCTGATGGCCGTGTGGCCGTAGGCCTGATAAGGCAGCTCCGGATTGGGCGCCGGTGAAACACCCAGCATATAACATTGGTTGTCCACTGCCCGCATGCGCAGGGAAAGGATCCAGTGAGCTTCCCCGGTGGCTCTGCCGAAGCTGGCCGGGAGCACGAGGATCTCACAGCCGGCCAGGGCCAGCTTCCGGAAATATTCCGGGAAGCGTATGTCGTAGCAAATCCCGACGCCGATTTTTCCGATATCGGTATCCACGATGCAGGCTGAATTTCCCGGAAGAAACGTATCCGATTCACGGTAGGTGATCTTACCCGGGACGTCCACGTCAAACAAATGAACTTTCCGGTGTGTTCCGATATGGTTTCCTGCGGAGTCGAACACCATGCAGGTATTGTACAGCCCTTCAGGCGTTTCTTCGGGGAAGGATCCGCCGATCAGGTAAATGCCATTTTGCGCAGCACTGGCAGAGAGCGCCTCAGCGGTAGGCCCGAGGAGGGGCTCACGGCTTTCGCGCATGGAGCGGTTTGTGTAGGGGCACACGAACATTTCGGGCAATGCCACCAGCTTTGCGCCATCGGCTGCCGCTTTCCGCACTTGCTCCAGCGCATCCCGCACCGTCTCATTTTTATCGTTTGTGATTCGATTCTGGCACAGTGCCGCCATACATTCTTTCATTCAGTCCTCCGCGCTACCACGCAGCTACGGTGCCGTCGGCACGGGGCTCTGTTGCGCCTCCGTATATGCCTTCGGCAGTTTTCCAGATGATCTGTCCTCTGCCAAAACTCATGCGGTCGGTAAACAATTGGATCTCGTGGCCTTTTGCCCGCAGGGCTTCGATCACGTCTGGCGAAAAATCGTCTTCGATTTCGTATTTCATTCCTTCCGTCCACTGGAAGCGGGGCGCGTCCAGTGCAGACTGGGGGTTCATGCCGAAATCCAGTACATTGCACAGGACCTGCATTTGCCCCTGCGGTTGCATAAATCCGCCCATCACGCCAAAGGGTCCGACAGCTTCGCCATCCTTGGTCAGAAAGCCCGGAATGATGGTGTGGAAGGCTTTTTTCCCCGGCGCGATACAGTTTTCACTTTCGGGATCCAGTGAAAAGTTTGTGCCCCGGTTCTGAAGGGAAATGCCTGTGCCAGGTACGACAAGCCCCGAACCGAAGTTCCAATAATTGCTTTGGATAAAGGAAACCATATTTCCTTCGCTGTCGGCAGTGCAGAGGTAGATCGTTCCGCCCCGGTTGGGCTTGCCCGGCTCTGCTGGAACAGCCTTGTCTCCGATCAGGCTCGCCCGCCTGGCGGCATATTCCCCGGACAGCATTTCTTCCACGGTAACTTTCATGAAATCCGGGTCGGCGATATACCGGTTGCCGTCGGCATAAGCCAGTTTGATGGCCTCCATCTGGCGGTGCAGTGTTTCAACGGTGCCGAAAGCGCCTTCATCGATTTTGAAGTTTTTAAGGATGTTCATGGCCATCAGCACAATAATGCCGTCTCCGTTGGGCGGGATCTCCCATACGGTGTGACCCTTATAATCCGTACAGATCGGTTCGACCCAGCTGCAGCGATAATCCTCCAGATCACTTTTGCGGATCGATCCGCCGGTTTCTCTGGAGAATGCGTCGATACGATCGGCAAGCTCCCCTTTGTAGAAAGCTTCGGCATTGGTTTCGGCAATCATTCGCAGTGTTCTGGCATGGTCGGGCGAGCGCCAGACTTCTCCGGCCCTTGGGGTCCGTCCATTGGGCATAAAGACCCGGAACAACTCCCGGAATCCATCGCTGTGAGCCTGGACCCGGGGATCCTGGAGCTCTTTGTTCAGGCGGTTGTATTCTTTCTCCCAGAGCTTGCTGATGACGGGGGAGAGAGGATATCCGTCCTCCGCGTAACCGATGGCGGCTCGAAAGGAGTCAGTGAGAGGAAGTTTGCCGAAACGCCTTGCCATCTCCGCCCAGGCAGAGGGAGCGCCGGGCACCATGACGGTGTGCCAGCCTGTGATTGGCATTTCACTGTAGCCCATATCCCTGATTATTTGCGGATCGACTGCCATGGGGGCTTTGCCGCTGGCATTGAGTCCGTACAGCTTCTTTTCCTTTTCGATCCAGACCAGCGCGAAGGCATCGCTGCCGATGCCGTTGGAGGTAGGCTCTGTGACGGTCATGCATGCGGCCGTGGCGACGGCGGCGTCAATGGCATTTCCACCTCGCTTGAGTACATCCAGGCCTGCGCCGGCGGCCAGAGGCTGAGAGGTGCAGACCATCCCGTTTTTAGCGTAGGTCATGCTTCTTCTGGAGGGGAACGGATAATCCTGTATCTGTTGATTCATCATGGGTCTCCTTTATTGGCAGTGATAAAATTCCGCAGATCGGCGGGAGATGTTCAATGTTTCAGAAGATCGAGCAGTTTGGAGAAGAAAGACCGGCTTCGTTTTCCGGATTTCCTCGGGTTGATGTGGCTTTTTACCGGTGAGTGTCCGGGATAGGAAGGAGCCCGCGGCGGCTTCGCTGTTTTTCTCATGACATCGTCCTCCTTTGCCATATACTGTTATGATACTTGAAATCCTGGTCCAAGAAAAGTGTTTCATAAACAAAAACGAAACCGCCTTTCGACGATTTCGCTCTTTTGGTGCGGTAGAGAGGACTTGAACCTCCACGGTGTTACCCACACGGCCCTCAACCGTGCGCGTCTGCCGATTCCGCCACTACCGCAGGTTTCAACAAGGGATATGTTAGCATAAGCCGTATACGTTGTAAAGTGAATTTTAGCGGATTAGATCGTTTTTTCTGAAAGGAAATGACCTGTCAGAAAACGATGCCGTTGAGTGCCATTAGGGCCAGGATCAGCATGTGCACCGGATAAAATGCGTAGGACATATATCGGAGGATCGTATTGTCCGGGCCCCGGGTCTCGTTGTATTTCCATATAAAGAAAAGTGAAAATAGGGCAAAGCTCTGGAGTGGGAGGGACAGTGCGGTCTCATTAATATGCCAGGTGACGACGGCACCGTTCATCCAGACCACGTTGATCAGGGTGAGCCCGAAAAGCTGGCCGAGTTTTTCGTAGCGCAGATCCCGCATGATATAAAACAGCAGAACGGTGAGCACGCCGTAGCCGTAATAGTCTGTCAGGAGATCATCGGCCAGATACATGGTAAACGTTGCTGCAGCCACAGCAGCGGCGCCGGTTGCGACTACATTGTCGATCCGGGTCTTGACATAGTGGACGGCAATGATCGTCAAAAGACCGAGAGCCAGGGTCCACAGGACATTCTGGGTTTCTGGGTCGCTGAGCTTTCCGCTTCTCATCAGATCAAAGGGGATCTCGGAAATCGCTGCAAGCAAAAGGATGCGAACGAGGTAGGCCGAGCGGGAAGTTGTGTGATAAAAACCCTCTGCGACCAGAAAAGCAAACAAGGGAAAGGCGATCCGTCCTATATAGGTGAGCCAGCTGTGCTCCGGGGCGATCGTGACCAAGATGTGGTCACAAAGCATCGCGCAGATGGCGGCAAGGCGGATCGCCTGTCCTGAAAAGCCTTTGTTTCGTTTGGGATAAATCTGTTCCATAGACTCCCGTTTCCTTAAAGTATGAATATCCCCGCTTCCTTGCAGCGTTGTTTTGTCTGCGGATCCCAGACCGCGGACTGCACTTCGCCGATATGGGCGCTTCCCAGCAGAAGCATGCAGAGCCTGCTTTGTCCGATCCCGCCTCCTATTGTATAGGGAAGTTCACCGGACAGCAAGGCTTTATGGAAAGGATATTCCCTGCGATGATCACACCCCGCGATGGCCAGCTGCCGATCGAGAGATTCCGGGCTGACACGGATTCCCATGCTGGAGATCTCGATAGTGGAATCCAGCACCGCATTGTAAAACAGGATATCGCCGTTCAACGACCAGTCGTCGTAATCCGGGGCTCGGCCGTCGTGAGGCTTTCCGCTTTTGAGCTTTCCTCCGATCTGCATCAGAAACGCAGTGTGATGTTCTCGGGTATAAGCGTCCTCCCGTTCCTTTGGTGTCAGGGCCGGATACATATCTTCAAGCTCCTGAGTTGTGATGAAGCTGACATTGCGGTCTTTTCGGGGGCGGACTTCCAGCTGGGGGAAAATAGCCCGCAGCATGTCTTCCGTGTCGCAGATCGCGTCAACGATACCGCACACTGTTTCTTTCAGAAAATCCAGGTTGCGGTCTTCTTTTCGGATCACTTTTTCCCAGTCCCACTGATCCACATAGACTGAATGAAGATTGTCCAGCTCTTCGTCCCGCCGAATCGCATTCATATCGGTATACAAGCCTTTTCCCACATGAAAGTCATAGTCGTGAAGGGCCTGGCGCTTCCATTTTGCCAGAGAGTGAACGACTTGCGCCTCGGCATTGATATCTTTGATGTCAAAGGTGACAGGGCGCTCCACGCCGTTCAGATCGTCGTTGAGTCCGGTGGCGGCTTCCAGGAAAAGCGGGGCTGAAACCCGCTTCAAATTCAGGGTATCGCAAAGCTTTTCCTCGAAAAGGATGTGGATCATGCCGATGGCTTTCTGGGTGTCGTAGGATCCCAGGGCGGCGCGGTAGTTTTCCGGAATGATGACTTTGCTCATGATGATACCTCTTTCTTTGATGTTACAATATCTTATATTTCCAGCGCTTCAAGTGAAGCGATCCTGGCTGCTGTGCAGAACACTTCCATCGCCGTCCGCAGTTCATTGACCGGCGGGTAGGAGGGAGCGATACGCAGGAAGCGGTCCTCGGGGTCTTTGTGATAGGGATGGGTCGCGCCCGGTTCTGTGAGCATGACACCGGCATCTTTGCAGAGCTGGTGGATCCGTTTGGCACAGCCGGGATTCCCGATATATGTGATAAAATAACCGCCGTCAGGACGGACCCACTCGCCGGCGCCGATCCCGCCCAGCTCGTCCTCCAGCATAGAAAGTACGCAGTCGAACTTCGGCCTGAGCAGGGCGGCTTGGCGGTCCATCATGGCCAAGATCCCGCTCATGTCTTTAAAAAAACGGACATGGCGCAGCATGTTGAGCTTATCCCAACTGATGCTTTGGGCCGAGATCTGCTTCAGGGTAAAGGCAATATTGTCCCGGGACGCGCCGAAAAAACCTACGCCTGCGCCGGGGAACGTGACTTTGGAGGTTGAGCCGAACATATAGGGACGGTCTGGATTTCCAGCTTTCTTGCACTCGTCAAGAATGTTCAGAACCGGCACGTCACGATAGATGTGATGCATGGCATAGGCGTTATCCCAGAAAATCCTGAAATCCGGTGCTTTTGTTTCCATCGATGCAAGAGCGCGCACCGTATCGTCGCTGTAACATCCTCCATATGGGTTTGTATATTTCGGGACGCACCAAATGCCTTTGATCGTTTCATCTTCTGCGACAAGCCGGCGCACGGCGTTCATATCCGGACCTTTTGCCGAAAGCTCAACCGGGATCATTTCGATCCCAAGGAACTCGCAGATGGTAAAATGACGGTCATAGCCCGGCACAGGGCAGAGGAATTTTACCTTGCCGCTTTTGCCCCAGGGCTCTTTGCTTCCCGAGACGCCTGCGAGCATAGCCCGGGCCATGCAGTCATACATGAAGGTAAGTGAGGAGGACCCTACGACGATGGTTTCTTCCGGTGCAACACCGAGAAAATCCCCGAACAGTTTTCTGGCTTCCATAATGCCTGCGAGTTCGCCGTAATTTCTGCAATCTATTCCATTGGAATCCCGGCAGTCACTTGTGCCGTTCAATACATCCAGCAAGGGCATGGAGAGTTCCAGTTGATCTTCCCCGGGCTTCCCGCGAGTCATGTTCAGGCGAAGGTCCATGGTCTGGTATCGTTGATACTTCTCCAGCTGATGCTGTTTTTCGCCGAGTCGTTCTTGGGGATTCATTTCCTGGAAATTTTTCATAACGATTGTTCCTTTGCATCCAGCATGGGTGGAATTGACATTTTCTGTAACTTTAGATAATATGCAGATATTATAAGCTATTGCAACCGCCTTGGCAAGATGATAATATTTCGTTTATACGCAGACGCACGACCGATCAAGGAGATCCGCCATGAATGAATCCTGGAAAGAAATGACCCGTGAACAGCTGTATCGGCTGATTGAAAACTGCTCAAAAAACTGGCTGGCCATGGACGGTGTATGGTTTCAATCCATCGAGGGCAAGTATGGCATGGACGAGGCCATGAAGCATGATGAGGAAATATGGAAGCGCTTTACCCGTATTGAAGCCAGGCGGGCAAAAGAGTTCCTGGGCCTGCCGGATCGTGCCGGACTGGAGGGTCTTAAGAAGGCATTGAATCTTCGAATGTATGCAAATATGTGTGATGATTCCGCCGAGCTTTCCGATGGCGTTTTGACTTATAAAATATTTAATTGCCGGGTCCAGCATGCGAGAACTTCCAAAGGGATGCCCATGCACCCTTGTAAGCGCGTGGGAGAGATAGAATATACCGGATTTGCGGAAATCATCGACGACAGGATACGCTGTGAATGTATCAGCTGTTATCCGGATGTGAAGGATCCGAACTGCAGCTGCAGTTGGCGTTTTACGCTGGAGGACACGCATGCGTAAGCCATTGATCCTGGTGATCGACGGGCAAGGAGGCGGCCTGGGGAAGCAGATCATCGAGGGGATCCGAAAATCTGAAATGTCCTGCGAGATCATTGCCGTAGGGACCAACAGTATTGCTTCCTCGGCGATGCACAAAGCGGGCGCCGACAACAGCGCCACGGGCGAGAATGCTGTGGTTGTCAATAGTCGGGATGCCGATATGATTATCGGTCCCATCGGCATTGTGATCGCGGATTCCCTGTTCGGCGAAATATCGGAAGCCATGGCCGCCGCCGTTGGGCGAAGCAAGGCAATGAAGCTTTTGATCCCGATCAATCTTTGCAACAATATCGTGATCGGTGTGCCGGATCTTTCCACAAACGCTATGCTGCGTGGGGTGTTGCAGCAAGTGAGGGAAGCCCTTGACAATCTGAAATAAATCGGGTAGGTTATTTTTTAATGATACCACGAAGGTATTGCGCATCCCGGAATGGGATCCTTCTTTGTGGTATTTTTGTTTTGGAGGAAAGAATGACAACGCAACGCAATCCTGTATCGAAAATGATCCTGTCCGGCCTGTTTCTTGCACTGGGGCTTTTGCTTCCGTTCCTGACGGGGCAAATACAACAATTCGGCAATATGCTGCTGCCGATGCACATTCCCGTCCTGCTCTGCGGCTTTGTCTGCGGTCCATTCTGGGGACTGGCGGTAGGCTTTGTGACGCCGCTTTTGCGCAGCCTGCTGTTCACGATGCCTCCGCTGTTTCCCATGGCTTCGGCTATGGCTTTTGAGCTGGCTGCCTACGGGCTTTTGACGGGCCTGCTCGGAAGCATTTGGATAAAAGATAAAAAAGGCATTTATGCGGCCCTGATTGCGTCCATGCTGGCAGGTCGTGCCGTCTGGGGTATTGCAGCCTATGTATTCTACGGTATGGCAGGGACACCTTTTGGCTGGAAGATGTTTCTCACCATGGGTCTGCTGAACGCCTGGCCGGGGATCCTTGTCCAACTGGTCCTGATCCCGCCCCTCGTGATGTCCATCCGGCGCATTATGTCGTCAAATCGCCAAGGCTAAATTTCAGGGCCTTCTGAAGCTCATCGAGAGACAATTCCGTCTGAAGGCCGATTTTCCCCGCGCTGATGATGATGGTGTCCCATTCCGAAGCGGACATATCGATCGTCGTGGGGAAAGTTTTTTTCATGCCCAGGGGGCTGCAACCTCCGTGTATGTAGCCTGTCAGGGGAAGCAAGGTCTTTGATGGGATCATTTCGACGGATTTTTCATGAACTGCCGCCGCAGCTTTTCGCAGATCCAGTTCCTTCGGGCCGGGTATGATGAAGACGTAGTATTGTCCGCTGCGACCTATCGTCACCAGGGTCTTGAAGATTCGGCCGGGCTCCCGCCCCAGGGCTTTTGCGACGTCCACGGCAGAGATGGCTTTGCCGCTTTCGTAAGAATGGGGAATATAGGCGGCGCCGGATTGTTCCAGGATGCGCATAGCGTTGGTCTTGTTCATCGCGTACTCCTTCTGCTGTTGTCATAGTATTTGTATCATGTACATTATACAGAAAAAGCGTCCCGTACGGGACGCTTTTTGGCACGCCAGAGAGGATTCGAACCTCCAACCTACTGATTCGTAGTCAGGCACTCTATCCGTTGAGCTACTGGCGCACGTCAATCGACGCAAAAAATACTATACATGAATTTATTTGAATTGTAAAGGTCTATACTATTAAAAAAATATTAGTGTGAATAGGAGATATGTCGGAAGATGTTCGTGCCAAATGGGGTCGAGGATGGAAATACTGCCAACACACATGATTATTGCGGGAATATGGACGGTTTTTTTCTCAAGGAAAGCGAAGCGTGAACGTTTGTGCTATAATCGGTGCATCGGACAAGCAGGAGTCATCGGGTTCCGCATGCCGAAATCCAGATAAGAAGGACAGGCGATGCACCAAAGGAAAGACAAAAGGGCGGAAGAGCATTACATATATCTTGTTTTCTCCAGTACTCCTTCCCGGTTCGGGCGCATGATACGGTTTGCGTCGGGCGCCCGCTTCAACCACGTATCACTGGCATTTGACGAAGATCTGCGAAAACTCTATTCCTTCGGACGCCGAAAAAACAACATTCCTATCAACGCAGGTCTCGTTCAGGAGTATCCGGAACGTTTTTCCCTTCGAAAAGTCGATTATGTAGGAATACGGATCTATCGTATTCCTGTTACTGCTGAGCAGTTTCGCCTCGGCAAGCTGCGGATCCGTCAGATCATGAACGATGAAAAGTATTTGTACAATTTGTATTCAGTTCTTTTTTATCCGATTTTTAAAGGATTTTATACTTATAAGGCATATACATGCGTAGAATTCGTCATCCATATGCTGCGATTTATGAAAATCGATCTGTCGACGGATAAGCCGTCCTATAAGTATCTTCCCGACGAATTGGAATCCATTCTGGAAATCCCCCCGATTTACGAAGGAAATCTTCTCGAATATACCATTGGAGACAATATCTCCTGTGGTGATTTTTTCGATCCGATGCTGAGCTACCGGGAGCAGTTTTACGCCACCGGCATCAGCGTTGTCATCCTCTCTAAGCTGATGTACCGTAAGGTAAGGCACAGCCACAGGCTCTCCAAGATTTATTCCTTGATAATGCTCCCCTGATATGATAAGAAAGTAATGATGGCCGGATCGTATCGGAGGGTATCGTACTGTGTTCATACCGGGTGTTTTTGCTTCTGCTGCAGTCATCGTGCAGGCGGGGATCGTACTATCGACGCTCTTTTGGGCTAAGAAAAAAAATAAAGGCGACATGCGGCCAGTTGTCATCGGCGGCGTGACATTCTACGTTTTTGCGCTTTTGCTCGAAAATGTAGTGCACTATATTTTGCTGATCGGGATCCCCGACTGGGAGTCCAGGGTATCAGCCAGTCTGTTCCTGTATGTTCTGTACGGATGTTCCATGGCTGCTTTGTTTGAGGAGAGCGGCAGATACTATTCCTTTACCCGCGTGCTAACGTCTTACAAGGAGCCTCGGGCCGCCCTGGGCTACGGCGTGGGGCACGGCGGGCTCGAGATGGTTCTGAGCGGTATGCTGGGACTGTTGCTTCTTCGTCCGGAATCCTTTACGGCGATGGACAGCTCGCTTTGGGTGTTCGAACGCGCAACGGCGCTTGCAGGCCATAGTGCGCTTTCAATGATCGTTTTTTACGGTGTACAGGCGGGAAAGAAGCGATATGCTTTACTGGCCGTTGCACTGCACGGTATTGCAGATATCCCCATCGGACTTTATAAATACGGCGCTGTCTCACTGATCCTTTGCGATGCGTTGTTCGCGGCAGCGGTGCTCTTGTGTGCAGGGGTCGCTGTTTGGTGTTACAGGCAGCTGCATGCGACGAAGGGATTTATCGATAACCGGAAAGGACATCATGGCAATGACCCATCGAAAAGCAGGATTTTCAGCAAACAGAATTGATACGTTTTCTATTGCAGCCAGTATTGTTTTGCTCGGATTTCTGGCTGCGGCGACGATACTCTCGCCCGTAGGCGCCACGAAAACGCTGGTGGATCTGCGGATTGGCGTGGTCGACAGCCTGGGGTTCTATTTTTTGCTTCTGGTCTTTGTCTGTGTCCTGTTCAATGCCTACATGGCAGTTTCGAGATACGGTGCGATCCGCATGGGGTATGACAAGCCGGAATATTCTATTTTCGCATGGGTCTCCATGATTTTTTCCGCCGCCATCGGCTACAGCATATTGTACTGGTCTGCCATCGAGTGGATCTATTATATCCAGATGCCGCCTTTCGGCCTGGATCCATTGAGTCCGGAAGCAGCAGAGATCGCTGTGGCCTACAGTTTTTTTCATTGGGGCGTGCCTGCCTGGAGCCTTACTTCGGTAGGCGTGATCCCACTGGCCTACCGGTATTATTTGCGTAAAAAGCCCGGATTGACGCTTCAGGCTGCCTGCGAAGGACTTTTTGGAGAACGCATGGGCAGCCGGGCGGGCAAACTGTTCAATGTTCTGTTCATTTTCAGTATTCTGGGCGGGCTGACCATCTCTTACGGCACAGGCGTGCCGATGCTGGCAAACAATCTGTCCAATGCTATTGGAACGTCTGAAAATTTCACAGTTTACGCCGTCATGATCGGCATTATTACAGTAACGTTTGGCTTTTCCACCTTTGTCGGACTGAAGAAGGGATTGCAGGTCGTAGCCAAAGGCGCGACCATTGCCAGCCTTGTCCTGTGCGGCTGGTTTCTTGTTTCTGTTTGCCCGGGCTTTGTTCTGGATAATCTTGTTCAGTCCGCAGGCATCGTCGTGGATCGCTTTATTCCGATGAGCACGTCTCTGGATCCGATCCGGGGCGAGGGATTTCCCCAGGCATGGACCTGCTTCTATTTTGCCTGGTGGATCACATTGTCGCCGTGGATGTGGATCTTCGTTGCGAAGATCTCCAGAGGCCGCAGCATTCGTTCCATCGTGGCCACGGTGACTCTTGCCGGCACGGTAGGCTCCATGCTGTTTTTCGGCACGATATCCTCCTACGGTCTGAACCGGTATCTGACCGGCGCCCTCAACGCCGTGGAGATCATGAGTATTCGCGGAGCCAACCAGGTGATTTCCGAGATCGTATTGTCACTTCCTCTGGGGAAGCTGGTTCTGGTGCTCTGGATCCTTACTGCTTTTTCCAGAATGGTCACAACGATGGACTCCGCGGCCTATTCTCTGGGAGCTTCTTCGACTTATGATCTGCGCGCCGAGGAGGATCCGGGCCGGTACCTGCGTTTATTTTGGGCCGTCATGCTTTCCGTCTGTCCGCTTTGCCTTCTTTACGCCGGACAGTTCATGGACGGCGGCGTTCCTCTGGGCGGCCTTCAGGCGATCCTGGTGCTGCTGGCCGTCCCAATCTCTGCGACGATGATCGCGTCCATGTATTCGGCCTTGAAGTGGATCCGGGCCGATTATAAAGATAAATCCAGACAAGAAATCGAAAGTGAATTCAAGCAAGAGAAAGGAGACGATGATGAAACCGTATCTTACCCTGGAGTGGAATGACACCAAATCAGATGCAAAAGGGTGGCTTTGTATCCACAACCTGGTCAAGGGAGCGGCCGGAGGCGGCATCCGCATGCATCCTTCCGTTACACGGCAGGAAGTGGAGCGCCTCGCCTTGGGAATGGCTTATAAATATAATGCCATCGAATCGGAAACCACCGGCGGATGCAAGGGAGGTATCGTCTACGACAGTCGAAAGCCTGACGCCTACGACGTGTTGAAACGATATATCACAGCCATGAGACCTTATGTCGATCTCGGCCTTGGGATCGGCAGTGATCTTGGAACCAGCTACGACGATGTGCTGCAGATTTTCGAAGAACTCGGCATGCGATACCCTCAAACCCATTCCCAGGCTGCCATGCCGGACTTTCGTAGAGGCCAGCAGGCCGTGATGGATTTTCAGACGCAAAAGATCGACGGGTTTTTCGTGAATGATGTGGTAACAGGGTACGGGGTCGCTTTTGCCGCAGATGAAGCCTGGTCTTTCGTTGAAGATAAAAGGACGAGCGGTGTCAGTGTCATCGTCCAGGGCTTTGGCTGTGTAGGCGCCAGCTGCGCCGCAAAGCTGGCCGCTATGGGATATACTGTGGTCGGGATCGCCGACGCAAAACAATTTGTATATTGCGCGCAGGGACTTGATATACAAAAGCTGATCTCATCCAAGGATAAGTTCGGCGTGATGGATCTGGGCAGGATCGAGCATGCTTATGAGGTGACAGAAAACAGCAGATGGTTGGACTATCCCTGCGATATCCTGATCCCTGCGGCACTGGAAGACGTGATCAACAGCCGGACAGCGCCCTTGGTGAAGGCCCGCCTGGTCGTAGAAGGCGCCAATATACCGACGGATGCGGACGGCGATCGGATCCTGTATGAGAAAA
>CALLHZ010000093.1 GCA_938009115.1 uncultured Clostridia bacterium | reverse complement strand
CCACCAGCAATTCCCAGATCTCTGTTCACGGGAGCCTGCTGACTCTGATGTATACGATGCTGTTCTTTATCTCGGACAGCCACATGAATCTTCTGGCTATAGCGGTCCAATCCTTTCAGGTCGTACCCATGGGATTCGTGGCGGTCGGCAGGGAGGTCGGCATGCATATGACCTTGCTGTTTGGATACATCCTGGTTTATGCCGTGCAGCTGGCGCTGCCTATGATCATCGTGGAGATGATCGCAGAGGTGGCTGTGGGGATCCTGATGCGCGTGGTCCCGAACATCAATGTCTTTGTCGTGAATCTACAACTGAAGATCGGGATCGGAATCGTTGTGATCCTGACCCTGATCCCGGTGCTGGTGAAGTATATGGGCAAGCTGAACCTGCTGATGCTGGGACGGCTCGAAGAGATTCTTCTATTGATATAGAGTGAAGAAGGATCAGATCCCGGGAGGATAATCCGTGGCAGAATCGAACAGGACAGAAAAAGCCACCCCGAAAAAAAGAAAGGACGAGCGCAAAAAGGGCAACGCTTTTCAAAGCAAAGATGTTGTCAGCGTGATCATGCTGGTGATCGGATTTTTTCTGATCGTGCAGCTGAGCGGGTTTATTGCCGGCCAAGTGGAGCATTTCTACGGCAGCCAGCTTGACCGGGCGGCAAATCTTTATGCCCTGAATACGGAAACCGTCCTGCAGATCATGCGGGAAACGATGGCGGTATACTTCATCTCCGCAGCACCGATCATGATCGTCGTTGGTTTCACACTTTTCGCTGTGACCGGCGCGCAGACGCGCTTTCTGTTTTCAGGCGATCTTCTCAAATTCAAATACAGCAGGATCAGTCTGCTCAGCGGATTGAAGAAAATGATGTCTCTAAGCGCCGCAGTCCAGCTGGTGAAGTCGCTCCTCAAGGTGATCGTGATCTTGTTCGTTATCTATACGAGCATTACGGAAGTATTGTTCCTGATCCCCGATTCCCTCAGCGCGGGGCTCGAAGAAAACATCTTGTTTCTGAAGGAGAGGGTGCTGGCCCTGGTTTATAAGATTTGCCTCTTCTTTGTGGGCGTCGCCGTTCTCGATTTTGCGTATCAGAAGTATGACTACGAAAAGAAGCTGAGGATGAGTAGGCAGGAAGTCAAGGACGAGTACAAAATGACCGAGGGCGATCCGCTGATCAAGGGAAAGATCCGGGAACGGCAGCAGCGGATGAGCATGAACCGGATGATCCAGCAAGTGCCTTTTGCCGATGTTGTCGTCCGGAACCCGACGCATTTTGCCGTTGCCCTGAAGTATGATATCGATAAGGATCCTGCGCCCATCGTTTTGGCCAAAGGGCAGGATCACATGGCTAGGCGTATCATTGAGGCCGCCGAGAAGAGCGGCGTCCTGATCACTGAAAACAAGCCGCTGGCCAGAAGCCTTTACGAATCTGTGGAGGTCAACGGCTACATCCCGGCTGAACTGTACCAGGCCGCTGCCGAGCTGATGGCCTGGGTCTACAAAAACAAAGGAAAGGAGCAGGGTTCGCTATGAAATTTATGCAAAACATCACCGTAGTATTCGTGATCGTGGTCATTGCGCTGATCATTATTCCGCTGCCTACATTTCTGTTGGATTTTATGTTCATCTTGAGCATAGCCATATCCCTGATCATCCTGCTCACCACCATGTTTATCAGCGGGCCCTTGGAGTTTTCAATATTCCCCTCCATGCTCTTGATCACGACCTTGTTGCGCCTGGCCCTGAATATCTCTTCGACGCGGCTCATCCTCTCCAATGGGGGGCAGGCCGGGAAAGTGATCGAGACCTTCGGGCACTTTGTTCTTGGCGGCAATCCCATCGTCGGATTCATCGTGTTCATCATCATCCTCATCGTGCAGTTTGTGGTCATCACCAAGGGCGCCGAGCGGATCGCCGAAGTATCCGCCCGGTTTACCCTGGATGCCATGCCCGGCAAGCAGATGGCCATCGACGCAGACCTCAGCTCCGGCATCATCAGCGAGGAGGAAGCCAAGGCCCGCAGGGTCGCCATTCAAAGGGGCGCAGAATTTTACGGGGCCATGGACGGCGCGACCAAGCTGGTCAAGGGCGATGCGATTGTGGCGGTCATCATCACGGCCATCAATCTTGTTGCCGGATCCGTGATCGGCATGGTGCAAGGCACGATGGCCTTCAGCGAAGTCCTGTCTGTGTATTCGATCGCTACGGTCGGAGACGGTCTCGTCAGCCAGGTTCCGGCCTTGATGATTTCCACGGCGACAGGCATGATCGTCACCCGGGCGGCCTCGGAAGGAAATCTGAACGAGGATGTGAAAAAGCAGTTCCTTTCTCAGCCCAATGTGCTGGTCCTGTCCGGGGCGTCGGTTCTGACCCTGGTTTTGATTCCCGGGGTGCCTTATCCCCAGATCATTGCGATCGGCATAGCCTTGATCGTTCTTGGCGCCATGCTGATGAAAGCAGCTCGTGTTAAAAAGGCGGAAGCGGAAGAGGAAGAGCTGCAGGAAATGATCCAGAAGACCCGGGACGAGGTGGGGTTTTACAGAAATGTTGAAAATGTCTACAGTCTTCTTGGTGTGGATCCGATCGAAATGGAGTTTGGCTACTCCCTCCTTCCTCTGGTCGATGAGAACAGCGGCGGAAGCTTTATCGACAGGATCGTGATCTTCCGCAAGCAGTATGCGCTGGACATGGGTGTTGTGATCCCCACGGTCAGGCTGCGGGACAACGGCATGATCAATCCGAACCAGTATCTGATCAAAATCAAGGGCGAAGAGGTCGCCAAGGGAGAGGTTCTGGTCGACCATCATTTGGCTTTGGATCCAGGCAATACGACAGGACCCCTGGACGGGATCGATACCGTGGAGCCTGCATACGAAATACCGGGCAAATGGATCCGCGAAAGCGAATGCGAAAAAGCCGAAATCTACGGATACACTGTGATCGACCCGCTCTCGGTGATGGTGACCCACATGTCTGAAGTGATCAAAAAGCATATCCACGAGCTGATCAGCAGGCAGGATATTCAGGACCTTCTCCAAAATACCGCCAAGCGAAACAAGGCCATCGTGGAGGATGTGATCCCGGGGATCGTGAGTGTTTCCGACTTTCAGAAAATATTGACCAACCTCCTGCGGGAAGGCATTCCGGTTCGGGATATGGAGAGTATACTCCAGACCCTTGGCGATTACGGCGGAAATATGAAAGATACCGACATGCTGACCGAGTATGTGAGACAGCAGCTGAAGCGGACGATTACACGGAAGTATACGGACGGCAGCAGCATCAAGGTCATCACGCTGGATCAGGATGTGGAAAACACGATACTGAACTCCATCAAGCGGAGCGAACACGGAACCTATCTGGCGATTGAGCCGCCCGTTGTGCAAAACATCGTGGAAAGCATGACTGAGCAGATCGAAAAGGTCAAAGAATTGATCCATCAGCCGGTCATGCTCACTTCTCCTATCGTGCGTATCTATTTCAAAAAGCTGATCGATCCGTTTTTACCCAACCTGGCCGTCTTGTCGTTCAGCGAAATCGATTCCAACATACAGATCCAGGCAATCGGCGTAGTCCGGGCTCAAAGCTAAAGAGGCATTCGGACCAAACAATGAGGTGTCAACATGAATACCGCTGAAATCAGCAATACTAACTTTTATCTCGATCAATGGGCCGTCTATCTGAAGGACCGGTCTGTTGACGCCCGAAATGAGATCGTATTGCAGTATACGGATCTTGTTCGAAGGATCGCGCTTCGCTTTAAGGGAAGCTACAGCCAGTTCGGGCAGTTGGACGACATGATCAATCAAGGTATGATCGCTTTGATCGATGCTGTGGAGAAATTTGACCCGCACATGGGAAATAAATTTGAGACTTTCGCCACGCTGAAAATCAAAGGCGCCATCATCGATCTCATGAGAAAACAGGACTGGGTGCCACGAAACCAGCGAAACCTGGCCCGGGAGCTGGACCAGGTGTACGGCGATCTCTACGCCACAAACGGCTGTCCGCCCACCAACGCGCAGCTCGCCGAAAAAATGGGATTGACCCTGCCCCAATTGGAACGCGTACTCCAACAGCGGCACAACTCCATACTGCTCTCCTATGAGGAGACGATCAACGAGCAGATGAACGCGATTTCGCCCATCGGCGTGGAAGAGAACGGAACATCCCCCGAGAAAGAGCTTTTATACGGAGAATTGAAGGAAGCCCTCGTCCGGGCCATCGGCCAGCTGAACGAAAAGGAGAAGCTGGTGGTGTCGCTGTACTACTACGAAAACCTGAAGCTGAAAGAGATCGCTGCCATTCTCGGGATCACGGAATCCCGGGTGTCCCAGATCCATTCAGCTTCCGTGATCAAAATGAAGCATACAATGAGCAGTTATCGATAAAGAGGAAACAGGAGGCAAGAACAGTGATCAGAGGTATCTACGCAGCGGCAGCGGCCGTGTTCAGCCAGCAAAAGGCGTTGAACGTGATCTCCAACAATATGACGAACGCGTCCACCGCGGGGTTCAAAAGCCAGACGACAGTAGAGTCAAGCTTTGGCGAGCATTTGGTTTCAAGGCTTTCCTCATCGGAAGGCGGAAACAGCAGGCCTGTAGGCAGTGGCGCATTTATAACGGTGAACGACACCGAGTACACGGATTTTTCTCAAGGCACCCTGGAAATTACGGAGCGCTCTGCGGATATGGCGATCGAGGGAGAAGGTTATTTTCTGATCGACAGCGAGAAATATGGGGAAGTATTTACACGAAACGGGGGCTTTGCGCTGGATGAAGACAATTGTCTGGTGTTGCCCGGCGTTGGAAAAGTCCTGAACCAAAGCAAGCGCAGCATCACGCTTGACAGCGGGAGTTTTTCCGTAACGGGCGAAGGCACGATCCTGGAAAACGGAAAGGAGACGGACGATCTGTTCATCGCCGTTCCCGATGCGGGCAGCGCACCGGAGCAAGCGGGGGAGGGGCTGTTTTTCATCAAGGACCAGTATAAGAAGGCTTCCGGCGAAAATTATAAGATCATCCAGGGCGCTCTGGAAAAGTCCAATACGAACATAGTCCGGGAAATGAGCCGCATCATCGCGGGACAAAATAATTACCAGTCGTGTATTCAAATGATAAAAATGAGTGACAAGATCAACGAGATCACAGTCAACCAGATCGGGCGGATCGGGTAACGGAAGGAGCGTACAGCCATATGATCAGAGGATTTTACTCAGCAGCGGCGGGATTGGCCAGTCGTCAGGACCAGCTCAATGTGATTGCCAATAACGTAGCCAACGTGAACACGGTTGGATACAAAGCACAGCAGACAACTTTTTCCTCGCTCCTTTCTCAGAATCTGGAAGGCGGTGGCGGGAATTCTGTCAATGTCGGCAGCGGCGCCAGGCTCTCCGGGCCTGAGACGGTCTTCACCCAGGGCGAGCTGATGCGCACCGAGGGAGCTTTGGACTGCGCGCTGGCTGGAGAGGGATTTTTTGCCGCGGAAAGCAAAGACGGCGATACGGTCACCTATTCCCGGGACGGAAGCTTTCGGATCGGGAAAGATGGCAGCAAGAGCTATCTGACCAATGCTGCCGGCGATTATATCCTGGATGGGAAAGAGAAGAAAATAGAGATCAATGACAGCTTTGCGCTGGAGAGTGTAGGCGTGTTCACTTTTACGAATCCGGGTGGGCTCAAACGCATGGGCGGCAACCAATACATCGCTACGGAAATTTCCGGCGATCCAGAGGTTGTAAAGGAACCGGCGCTGATTGCAGGACATTTGGAGAATTCATCTGTGAAGCTGGCCGAAGAAATGGTGCGCATGATCGAGGCGACGAAAGGGTTTTCCTTCAGTTCGAAAATCATCCAGACTGCCGATGAAATGGAGAAGATCGTCAATCAGCTGAGATAAACAGGAGTAGTGAGATGGAAGGTAGCGAAGCGATCAGGGATGATCGAAGCAGGATCGAGATCCATGTCAGCGACGATGGATTGACGGCGTACGTTAAGATGGAAGAGTCGGAGAACGTCGAAGAAAATATCAGTCTGCCCGTGCTGGCGGAGGCGATGCAACGGGAAAAAATTGTATATGGCATCTCCGAAAGCGCTTTGGAAAAGCTGGTGCAAAGACCGATCTACCGGCTTCGCATCCAGGTTGCAAAAGGTCTGGCGCCTGTCGATGGAGATGACGGAAAAGTCATTTACCATGTGAAAAAGGATGCAGATTACCATCCGGATTATACCGAAGAAGGTACGGTGGACTACAAAAGCCTGGACTATTTTCAGACTGCCTCCGCGGGGCAGTTGCTGTGTGAGATCATCCCAGAAACCGATGGCACAGAAGGGATGAATGTGTACGGCGTTCCCCTCATGCCGAGGAAAGGCAAGCCGGCGCCCTGTCCTGCAGGCAAAAACACGATCCTGAGCGAGGACGGACTCAGGGTGACGGCAGCCTGTGACGGCGTTATTAAGTATATCCGGGATGTGGTCGATATACAGGATACGATGAACATTGCCTCCAATGTGGACCAGCTGACCGGCAATATCGATTTTACAGGCGATGTGGTGATCGGCGGCGATGTGTGTGACGGATTTTCTGTAAAGTCCGGCGGTGATATCATCGTCAAGGGCGTCGTGGAATGCGCCAGACTGGAAGCTGCCGGCAGTATTCATATTTCCAAGGGGATCAACGGCGAGGATCGGGCAGATATCGTGGCTGGAGGCGACTTCCGTTCTCCGTATATCGAAAATGCCACGCTGTCCGTTCAGGGAAACATCTATGCCGACTATATGATCGGCAGCCATGTCACATGCTTTGGGAATATTGAGCTGGCGGGCAGAAGAGAGCTGATCATCGGCGGAGAGATCAAAATCTGCGGCAATGTTCAGGCCAAAGAGATCGGGAACGAAAGCGAGCGTCTTACGGTCATCGAGGTGATGGGCGTCGAGACGACGGACACTGAGACGATCCTCCGGCTGGAGTCCGATAAAGAATCCTGCCTGGAAAACCTGAAAGCCCTCGCCGAGGCCATCGAGCGGCTGAACATTTTGCGGGAGAACCACCCCGAGGCTCTGCCGGAAGAGCAATACCAAGCGGCCAGGAAGCAGGTTTTTCTGCTGAAAGACCGGATCAATCTTCTGACTCTTCAAATCAAAAAACTGAGGGAGCAGGGAAGAGTTGACTACAACGGGATGATCCTGTGCAAAAAAAAGATCTATCCAGGGGTGATGATCCGCTACGGGCAGCAACGCAGCGGTCCTTATGACGAGAATCGGGAACACTGCCGGATCTACTGGCAGGACGGTGAGATGCACCAGGGCACATTATAATAACGCACGAAAGGCGGCGGAAGAAAAACATGGCGATCACATTAACAGTTACCAACCAAAAGGGTGGCGTCGGCAAGACAACGACGGCCAGCGCACTGGTCAGCGGATTGACGGCGAAAGGATACAAAACCCTGGCCATCGATTTGGATCCCCAGGGAAATCTGGGCTTTTGCCTTGCCGCCGAAATCGACAACAGTCCGACTGTGTACGAGCTGATGAAAGGCGTCATCGATGCCGATTCGGTGATCCAGCATCGGAATGGCATCGATGTGATCCCTTCCAACATCCTTTTGAGCGGCGCCGAATTGGAATTTTCAAGTCTGGGAAGAGAGCGCCTCTTAAAAAAAGGGATCCTGTCCGTGAAGGACCGGTACGACTTTATCGTAATCGATACGCCACCCGCGTTGAACATACTGACTGTCAACGCTTACACCGCCACCGATAAGCTGATCATACCCATGATCCCGGAGATCCTGAGTCTTCTGGGCATCTCTCAACTGAGAGAAACCATCGAACTGGTCCGGGAATTGTATAATCCGGGCATTGAAGTCCTCGGCATCCTGCTGAACAAGTATGACAGCCGGCGTCTTCTTACCAGAGATGTTGAGGAAATGGCGCAGATCCTGGCAAAGGAGCTTCACACAAAAGTTTTCGAGAGCAAAATACGATCTTCTGTTACTGTGGCGGAAGCGCCCGCCCATGGTGTCAGCGTCTTTCAGCATTCTCCCAGATCCAATCCGTCGAAAGACTATCTGCAGCTCGTTGAGGAATTGGTTGCCCAGAAAGGGATGAAATAAAATGGCAAAAAAAAGCAACAAGACAGAGCATGTGCTCAGCCTGATCACCAAGGGGGACGAGCAGCCGCAAGCCATGGAGAATCAAGCAGCCGAGGCGGGAATACCGGAGGGCGAAGTCACTGTTTCTCTCCGGGACGATCAGGAAAAGGAGCTTAGGATCGAGAGGAAGCTAACGGTGGAAATTGAACCGGACATCCGGATCAAGGACCCGGATCATGCCAGCGATGAGCTTTCGGTGAAAGCGCCGGGCATGGAACAAGGGCAAGGCGGAGAGCGGCATGCCTTTCTCCTCAATCTGACAGAAAGGCTTGTGGCTGATATGGTGGATGATGTGATGCAAAAAACCAATGTGTGCACCTGCCCTGTCTGTAAAAATGACGTGATGGCGCTTGCGTTGAACTCACTTTCACAGAACTATGTGACCTCTGACGCCGGCAAGCAATATTTGCAGCTGGATTTTTACAAAAAACAGCATGAAACCGACGTCCTGGCCGCTTTGATCAAGGCCTGCGTGCGCGTGAAAGCTGCTCCGAAGCATTAAGAAAGACACGGTGTGATGTGTTGGAAAATTATGACCAATTGAATGATGTGCAGATGGATGTCCTTCGGGAGATCGGGAACATCGGCGCAGGAAATGCGGCCACGGCGCTGTCCATGCTGCTGAATGAAAAAATCAGCATCAGTCTTCCCAAGATCCGGCTTACCGATTTCAACACGGCATTGGAGGCACTGGGCGGTACGGAAGCTATGACCGTTGGGGTGCTGGTGAATTACAGCGGAGAGGCCAACGGGATCATCATGTTTCTGCTGGATATGCAGGATGCCAGAAACATCACTGATATTCTGATCCACGAGGGACATCCGGATGATGAGCTGAGTGAATTGAAACTCTCGGCGATCCAGGAGATCGGCAATATCCTGGGCTCTTCCTATATCAATTCCATTGCGGCGCTGACGGGATTGTCCATTGGGATCTCCGTCCCCTATACTGCCATCGACATGGCCGGCGCATTGATGAGCGTTCCATTCATCGAGTTCGGAACGATCGGCGACAAGGTGATGTTCATCGAAGAGAATTTCTTCAGTGATACCCACAGTCTGATCAGCCATATCGTTATGTTTGCTGAGATCGAAACGCTGGAAACGATCATGCAAAGACTGGGCATGTGATCCATGAGCGAGGATATAATGGTGGTCGGCATTTCCGACTTCAAAACCGGGAAGGCTCCCCTGACGCTGGTGACCTATGCCTTGGGCTCCTGCGTGGGGATTTGCCTGTACGATCCTGTTGTCAGAGTCGGGGGCTTGTCCCATATCATGCTGCCGGACAGCATGATGTTTGCCCAAAGCGGGATCAACAGGATGAAGTTTGCTGACACAGCGATTCCTGACATGCTGGAAGCTTTGTGTAAAATGGGTGCGGACCGCCGCCGGATCACTGCAAAGATCGCCGGAGGTGCTCAGATGTTCAAAGTGCAGGAGGACAGTCCCATCGGAATGATCGGCGCACGAAATACCAGGAGCGTCAAGGCTGTTCTTGGCGAGCTTCGGATCCCCGTCATGACGGAAGATACCGGCGCCGACTATGGTCGTACCCTGTATTTTGAATTGGCAACAGGCAATGTCTGCGTCCAGTCTTTGAACAAAAAAGTGCTGCAGCTGTAACCCGCCGGCCGCCGTCACGAGGAGGATACTATATTGAGTATAAGAAAAAAGGTCAGAGTGCTGATCGTGGATGATTCGTTTCTGTTCAGGGAGACGCTGGTCGCGGAACTGTCCAAGGACTTCGGGATCGAAGTCGTCGGGCAGGCAGGGGATCCTTACGAAGCGAAAGACAGGATCCTTGAATATGAGCCCGATGTGATCGCTCTGGATGTGGAGATGCCTAAAATGGACGGGATCTCATTCTTGAAGAAGTTGATGCCGCAATATCCCCTGCCTGTGGTGGTGATGAGCGCATCGGAGCAGAATGTGTTCGATGCTTTGAGCGCGGGCGCAGTGGATTTTATCGCCAAGCCAAAAAGCCGGCAGCTCCTGGAGCCGTTCATCAATGAACTCATCGTAAAAATCAAGATCGCTTCTACGGCAAAAGTGGCCTATCACAAAAAAAATTATGCCCCGGAAGAAAGACTCTCCGTCAGCCCCGGAAGGAAAGCTGTCAGCAGCGAAACCATCATTGCCATCGGCGCATCCACCGGCGGCACGGAAGCCATCGCCAGCATCATGAATGCGCTGCCCCGGGAAATGCCGGGGATCCTCATCGTTCAGCACATGCCGCCGGTGTTTACCCGCCTTTACGCAGAGCGGTTGAATCGTACGGCGAAGCTTGAGGTGAAAGAGGCGGAGGACGGCGATCCGGTCAGACCGGGGACTGTTCTCATCGCGCCCGGCGAGTATCACATGAAGCTCACAAAGACTGAAAGCGGCTATAGTGTCAGCTGTAAAAAAGGTGATAAAGTAAGCGGACATTGTCCTTCCGTGGACGTTCTGTTTGAGTCTGTCGCAGAGAAAGCAAGGGAAAAAGCTGTCGGCATCCTGCTGACAGGCATGGGCAGCGATGGCGCCAAGGGACTTCTCAGCATGAGGAACAGCGGGGCCTTCACGATCGGCCAGGATGAAAGGTCCTGTGTTGTATACGGCATGCCGAAAGTTGCCTGCTCGATCGGGGCGGTCACAAAACAGGTTTCTCTGGAGCAGATCCCACAGGAGCTTTGCGCGTATTTGACTCAAAAGGCATAATCCGGCAGGATCTGTTTGATTCGAGCCAATTCCTCTCTTTTGGCCTTGCCAATTGAGAGGAATTTTTCATGACACCGTAAAGTTCTCATCGGCTCTGCCGATATACTCTTTGATCAGAAATACAACCGCGCAATCGCTGTAAATTAATACTTTTTATCAAGGCAAGCTAACACTGCAGGAGGGAAGAAATGAACCAAAGCAAGGCCAAGGAAGGCTCCATCGGATCAAAGATCTCGCTGATACTGATTTTTTGCATTTTGATCAGCACGCTGTCCATCGGAATTTTCTGTTACTTCAGCTACAGGAACAACGCATTGGCGCTGACCGGGGAAAAAGCCATGGCCATCGCAGAATCTGTGGCGGCAGGCATCGACGGGGACCGTTTTGTCCTTTATGACAAAGGGGCGCCGGAGGATGGATATTATGCATCCCTGAAATCCATCATGAGCGACGCCAAAACCCGGAACGCAGCATCCTATTTGTATGCGTTGACCGATGACGAGGCAAATTACAAATATATCATCTCGGGTTATCTGGAAGGCGAGGATCAAACAGTCACTGGATATTTGGGCTATACAGACCCCAAGGATATCTTCCCTGAAAACGCAGCCCTGGTGTTTGCAGATGGACAATCGCGCTATTCAGAGCCTCAGGATTATGGCCCCGGATATGGTCTTTTGGTATCGGGCTTTGCGCCGATCCGTGATTCCTCCGGAACCGTTGTGGGGATCGTGGGAACAGATATCAGCGCCAACGAGCAGTTTGACAAAATCAATCAGCTCATTCCCGTGATGGCGTTTATGATGCTGGCCACAAGCGCAATTCTCTTTCTTGCTTCCAGCATCTATGTGAAACGGGACATCGGCGCACCACTTCGGCAGATCGCAGCCAAGTTTAATCTGCTGCTGCTGGGTGACACCGATGTGGATATCGACCAAAAGCTTCTGCTTCGCAATGATGAGGTCGGCCTGCTGGGGCGCGGATTTATCGATATGGCAGGCAATGTCAAGGGGCAGGCGGAGATCGCCCGGCAAATCGCATCAGGCAATCTTGCCATTGAAATCGAAGCCCGTTCGGAAAAGGATGTCATGTCCCTGAGCATGACGGCCGTGATCGAGATCCTCCAGAATCTTGTGAAAGAATCCAGAATGCTGTCACAAGCTGCCGTGGAAGGGGCACTGGACAGCCGGGGGAATGCATCCCAGTTCGAAGGGGGATTCCACGACATCATCGCAGGATTCAATGCAACGCTGGACGCTGTGGTCGGGCCGCTGAAAGTTGCTGCAAATTATATGGACAGGATCAGCAAGGGCGACATACCGCCCGTTATCACCGAGCAACTGAACGGTGAATTTGAGGAAATCAAAAATAATGTCAATACCTGCATCGGCGCTGTAAACGATCTGGTATCGGATATGGAATACCTTTCCGCCAGCGCCATCGAAGGCCGCCTGACCACGAGAGCAGACAGCAGCAGACACAGCGGAGACTTTGCCCGGATCGTTCAGGGTGTCAATGCTACGCTCGATGCCATCATTGAGCCGTTGCAGACGACCGCCCGTTACATCAATGAGATCGGTAAAGGGCAGATCCCTGAAGTGATCACGGAAGTCTACAACGGAGATTTTGATAAAATCAAGGAAAATATCAACAGCTGCATCGAAGGCTTGAGCGGACTTGAGGAAGGAAGAGATGTTCTGGCCCGGATGGCGTTGAATGATTATGCCGCCACAGTCAATGGTTCGTACCAGGGAATCTTCGCAGAGATCGGCAACTCCATCAATCAGGTGGGCACACGTGTCAATCACACGGTCAGCATCCTGAGCAATATTGCGGCGGGAGATTTCCAGGACTTGCAGAGCTTGAAGGAAATCGGAAAACGGTGCGAAGCAGACCGGCTTATGCCTACTGTTATACTGACCATCGAGACGATCAAAGACCTGGTGGAGGAAACGCGAATCCTTTCGGAAAATGCAGTCAATGGCAATTTGGCCGCAAGAGGCAACACGGACAAATTCCGGGGCGAGTATGCCCAGGTCGTGAGGGGGATCAACGAAACCTTGGAAGCTGTGGTCGCTCCGATCCGGGAAGCGTCGGCAGTACTCCAGGAAATCGCCCAGGGGAATCTCCAGCTGAAGATGGAGGGCAACTATAAAGGGGATCATGCTGAAATCAAGAAGGCGCTGAATGAGACCATCGCCAACCTGCGGAACTATGTGGAGGAGATCTCCCAGGTACTTTCGGCCATGGGCGAAGGAGACTTTGATCAGAGCATTACCGCAGAATACAAGGGAGATTTTGTAGAGATCAAAAATTCACTGAACAGCATCAGCATCTCTTTGTCCCAGACACTGGATGAAATCTATCAAGCCGCCGAGCAGGTGGCGCTGGGCGCAAGACAGGTATCCGATGCCAGTCAGAATCTTTCCCAGGGATCCACTGAGCAAGCCAGCACAGTAGAGGAGCTCACGGCTTCCGTCACGGAGATCGCCAATCAGACCAAGCAGAATGCGGTCAATGCCAATCAGGCCAATGAGTTGTCCAATGCGGCCCGCGAGAATGGAATACGAGGGAATGCCCAGATGAAAGGCATGCTGTCCTCTATGGCAGAGATCAATGAATCTTCTGCAAACATTTCCAAAATCATCAAGGTCATCGACGATATCGCGTTCCAGACGAACATACTGGCCCTGAACGCTGCGGTGGAGGCTGCCCGGGCAGGACAGCACGGCAAAGGATTTGCCGTCGTGGCCGAAGAGGTCCGTAATCTTGCGGCCCGAAGTGCCGACGCGGCAAAGGAGACCACCGCGCTGATCGAGGGTTCGATCTCCAAGGTGGAAATGGGGACCAGGCTGGCCAACGATACGGCCGCGGCGCTGAACGACATTGCCGCAGGCATCGAAAAGTCAGCGGAGCTGGTGGCAAGCATCGCATCGTCGTCCAACGAGCAGGCCTCCGGCATCGCGCAGGTCAACATGGGCATTGAGCAGGTTTCTCAGGTCGTGCAGAATAATTCGGCCACAGCAGAGGAGAGCGCCGCCGCCAGTGAAGAGCTTTCCAGTCAGGCAGAGCTTCTGAAGGAACAGGTCGGACGGTTCAAGCTGAAGAAGACCTCAGGAATGCTGCCCGATGCCGAACGCAAAGCCCTTCCTTCCCAAAGCCGCAGCGCTGAGCGAGTCCAGGCCCCGGGAAGAAGCCGGATCGTTCTGGACGGGGGCGGTTCCGACAAATACTGAGATACTCAAGTAATGGGACCTTTTGACGATAAACTTATAGAAGGTGTGAAAGCCCCTGCAATCGGCTCACAGAACAGAAAGGAGGTCATACAATGACTGAAATCGTGGACGTGGAAAAAATCATAGAAGAAGATACGCAACATGGAAAATACCTCACTTTTGCTTTGGGCCAGGAGATCTTCGGGATCGAGATACGGCATGTGACTGAAATCATCGGCATCCAGGCGATCACGGAAATCCCGGAGGTCCCCGGATACGTGAAAGGCATCATCAATCTGAGGGGGAAAGTGATCCCCGTGATCGACGTTCGTCTCAAATTCAAGAAAGAGGCGGTACCCTACGACGACAGGACCTGCATCGTTGTTGTCGACATCAATCAGATCCCCATTGGTCTGATCGTGGACAATGTCAACGAAGTGATGAATATTCCTGATGAGGATATCGCCCCGCCGCCCGATGCCCGGGCCAGTTTCGATAACAGATATATCAAAGGCATCGGCAAGGCCGAAGGAACGGTACAGCTCCTGCTGGATTGTGAAAAACTGCTGATGGCCGACGAGATCGCCTCTCTGGAGTCTCTGTAACGAAGAAAAGCCCCTTGCCGTCCATGGACGGCAAGGGGCTTTTTATTGATCAGACCGCATGCGACACACGCCGGCTGATTACAGATACAGCACCAGATCAAACGAAGTTTCTCCGCCGTTGCACTTGCGTCCCCTGAAAAACAGTCTGTTCTCGTCACGGCATGCGGCAATATCGAAGGATTCGCCCCGTCTCAATTCCGAAGCAAAGTAAATTTCCATCCGGGACAGTTCTTTGAGTTTCAGGATCTCGTTATCCGTCATGGCGTCATACACAAACTCTGCATAGCGGGTGTTGTTCACGTGGCCCAAAAGGTCCAGAAAGCTGTTTTCAACATTACGAAGCGCCCGTCGTTCCAGTTTCCCGGCAATAAGATCCTCGCCCTGTCCATAGGCGTGCTTCCACGAGGGGTAACCCAGGGTCAGAGGCTCCTGATCTGCGGTAAGAGAAAAAAAGGGAATGCTTTTATCTCTGCAGATCCGCCTCGTGTCCAGATGGAGAAGCACACTGTAGGAGGTCCCGCGGAAGCAAACCTCCCCGCACTTATCGGTGAACACAAAATCACGTAAAAAATAAGGACCTTTCCGGCCTGATTTCCAGGTTTTTGCCTGCAACAGGCCCGGCGCGACCGCCGGCTTGAACACATCGACGGACAGCGATATGAGTACCCACGCCACACCGAACTCCATAGTCTTGTCGCTTCCTGCGTCATGGGCTGTCAAATGTTGCTCGGCCAGCTCGCAGTAAAGAGCCGGATAGGCCTGGGGCTTCAGTACGCTGTCAGGATTCAGCAGCGAGGGGTTCAATTGGATAGGATACAGATCGATAGATTCATTTTCCAGTTTCATGAAAGCGATTCTTTCTCCAGTCATTCGATGTAAAGAGAGGATCCCGCAGCGCGGATCAGGCCGGCCAGCTGTTGCTGTAATGCAGTATCTTCCTGATCACCGGAGCGCAGCGCGGCGATCAGCAGTGAAACAAACCGGTCGGCGGAAGCAGCAGTGATAATGCCGTAATCGTATGTTTCATCCCGCATGCAGGTTTCGAAAGCTTCATTGCCTCCTCTGGTGAATAAAAAACAAGAAGGCGAGGCTGCCTGGGCATTCAGTTCGGAAGTCATGCTTTCCAGCGTCAGCCGGTGCAGCGTGCGAAGCTGGATCGGCATTTCCTGGCGATCCGTCGTCTCCAAAAGGATCGAAAGGGTCCCGTCCTCTGACACAAACAGCATGCTGGCTTCCTCTTGATCCGCTGCCGCTCCTGACCATACCCGATCCGGAAGCGCCAGAGAAACCGTGCCTTCGGCGTTGATATAGAGCGAAGTCTGCGAGGAATTACCGGGCTCTGTGCAGTCGGCAAGCGTAGCGATTTTGCGGCAGCATGCCGAATCCTTTCCGAGGATCTTTCCTATGAATGGCTCAGCACGGGAGCCGGTCAGCAAAACGATCAGCAACGATAGTCCGATGACAGCCGAAAGGAGGACGATCCTTGGCTTTGCTGCCACATGAAGTTTACGCAGCATGCTGCCGATCCTCTTATTTTGGATGGCGCCGTTCCATACTGTTGCTTTTCCATCCGGACCTATATGGACGACAGGTGCGCCGCTTTTTTCTGGGCGAAGGGGCTCGGAGGGATGGGCTTCCGGAGCCTTCGCGCCGGGATCATGTAAAATGCTCATGACAGTATTCTAAGCGGACTTCCCGGATTATGCAAGGAAAGAATGGAAGGGCAGCAGGATCTGTGGTACAATAAATATTCGAAAGAAACAGTAAAAATCATGCGCGACAGGGAGTTTTCAATGGGATTTGCCCATCTTCATTTACATACGGAATACAGTCTTTTGGACGGAGCCGCACAGATCGAAAGAGCCATCGCCAAAGCCAAAGACCTGGGCATGAAAGCGCTGGCAATCACCGATCACGGCGTGATGTTCGGCGTCGTGGAATTTTACGAAAAGGCCATGAAGGCGGGTATCAAGCCCATCATCGGTTGTGAAGTATACACCGCAGCCAGGACGCGATTTGACAAGGAGGCGGCTTATGACAAAAATCAAGGCCACCTTGTGCTTCTGGCCAAAGACCGGGAGGGCTACGTAAACCTGATCAAGCTAGTGTCCGCCGCATACACCGAAGGGTTCTACTATAAGCCCAGGGTCGATCACGATCTTCTGCGCAGCCACAGCAAAGGCCTTATTGCGCTTTCGGCCTGTCTGGCGGGAAAAGTTCAGACAGAGCTGATG
>CALLHZ010000092.1 GCA_938009115.1 uncultured Clostridia bacterium | reverse complement strand
GAAGAGCTTGCTGAAAAGCTTTTTGTCTCACGAACAGCGATATCAAAATGGGAGTCCGGCAGGGGTTGTCCGGGCATTGATTCCCTGAAGGGGATCGCCGCATTTTTTCATACGACCATCGATGAGCTTGTTTCCGGACAGGAAATGATGACGCTGGCAGAGTCTGACATGAAAAGCCGCGCCGCGAAGAATACAGCACTCGTATGCGGCGTGCTGGATTGCATGTTTGTGATGCTGCTGTTTTTGCCTTTCTTTGGGCAGCAGGGCCCGGAAAAGATCGATATGGTGCCGCTGGTCTCCATGACCGGTGTCAGCGCTTGGCAAAAGGCGGTTTTTCTTTGCCTGGCGGGCTTCCCTGCCGCAAACGGATTGGCTGCCACCATCGTCAGTAGCTTTGACCGGCCGCTCTGGGGCCAGCGCTTTCTGAACTTCGGCCTTGCATCGTCGATTGCGTCCACGTTGTTTTTTATGATCTCCAGGCAACCTTACGCAGGAGTGTTTTGTTTGCTTATATTGGTGTTCAAAGGATTTTTACTCTTAAAAAACCGGTGACACGGTCCGTGTCGCCGGTGATACCGGCCGTTTCTTGATTCCAGACATCCTGTTCATCAGAATATGAATGCCATTGCGCAAATCGATATTCTGTATGAGGTGATGTTATGAAAAAAGAAATGAAGGAAAAGTTATTTCTTGCAGCCGTACTGTTTTCTGCCGCGGTGATCCTGACGGTTTTGGTCTGTACAGTGGATGTGGCTGAGATAGGCCCCAATGGAACAAGCATTGGTTTGTCACATCTGAACCAATGGGCTTTTGAAGCACTGGGTGTGAATATGGTCTGGTACACGGTAACGGATTGGCTTGGTTTGACTGCGATCTTAAGCGGCTGCATTTTTGCCTGGACCGGCCTGACGCAGTGGATCAGAAGAAGGAGCCTGCTGAAAGTCGACAGAAACATCCTGCTGCTCGGTGGACTTTACTTGGCGGCTGCTGCGATCTATGTGCTGTTTGAGCTTGTGGTCATCAATTACAGACCAGTCGTCCTGCCGGGTTGCGAGTCGCCTGAAGCCTCCTTTCCTTCCTCGCATACAATGTTGGTCTGTACCCTAATGGGAAGCGCCATCATGACGATAAGTGATTATGTGAGGAATGCTTCTGCGCGGATAGCTCTGCAGGCTGTGGCAGGCGCGGTGATCGGGATCACGATCCTCGGCAGGCTGGTCTCAGGTGTCCACTGGCTGACGGATATCATTGCCGGCGTATTGATCAGTGCGTCGCTGCTTGCCCTGTATGCCGCATTGGCATCAGAGCCGGAGGATCACGGCGTATGACCCTGCCCAGTTAACGAAAAGGCGCAAGGCTTTTACGAAAGGTTCATCAATGTTTGTTTATCAGTTCCTGCTGACAGTCTCCATTCTGCTGATGCTGGTTTTGATCCTGCTGATCCTCCGGAAAAGCAGGAAAAAGCAGATCCATTATGCTGTCCTGGCGATCGCCGTCAGCCTGTTGACCTGGAACACTTCCGTGTTGTGCCACATCTCTTTCCCCGAGATATCATGGATACAGGCGGCCAGCGAGAGATTCTATTTTACGGGGATCATATTGGTTTCGCTGGCAGTTTTGCTTGCCGGTCTGATTTTTGCCCAGACCAAGATCAGCTTTTCGGCGAAATATGGTTTACTGCTGGTCGTGCCGGTCCTGCTGCTGTTTGCTCTTTTCACAAATCCCTGGCACCATCTTTTCTATACAACGTTCAGCCTGATCCCCTCCGAGCAGGATTTCGGAATCCTTTATTGGGTCCATACGATCTATTCGTACTTGTCCATCGGAGTCGGACTCTATTGCTTCCTGAGTTTTGCAGTTAAAAATTACGGCTTTTTCTCAAGGCAGGCGCTGATCATTTTTTTCGCGCTCCTGATCGCTGTGATCGCCGATTCCTTCAGCACGTTTCACATTTTTAACTGGTCTGCCGCCGTGGAAAATGTGATTTTTTCGGTGACGGTCCTGATTTTTATTCTGGCGATCGTAAAATACAATTTTCTGAATGTAGTTCCCATTGCCTTGCACAAGGTCGTCGACATCATCTCGGATGTATACGTTGTCTTCAACGAAGAAAATGAGATCGTCGATTATAATCATGCCTTTGCGGCGACCTGGGCCGGTGTTTATCGAAAAGCCGGGATACGCCAGGTCCTTGGGCAAAACTGTCCGGGGTTTGATGCCGGCGCGTTCGACTCCATGCTGCGCAAAGCCATTGATGAGCAGAGGATGGTAAGCTTTGAGACAGTATGTCCGGTTGACGGCGGCGAGATATATTATCAGGCAGAAATCACGCCGATCATGGTCAAGAACAGCCATGTGGGAGCGATCCTGCTCATGAAGGATATCACGGAACAAAAAAAGAACCTGGAAGAAGTGATCCGTTTAAATGAAAGACTGCAGAGCCTTGCGACGAGAGACTGGCTTACCCAGGCGTATAACCGCTACTATTTCGATGAACTGCTGGAGCAGGAGATCGAACGGGTCGCTCTGATGCAGCTCTGCGGCAAGGATGCCGCCGACCGCACATGCGGCTTCGGGTTGATCATGTTCGATATCGACTATTTTAAGATCTATAACGATCTGAACGGCCATCAGGCCGGCGACGAGCTCCTGCAGACCATGGTAGCGCTTGTTCAGGATATCATCTTTACGAACGATATCCTGTGCCGCTACGGCGGAGAAGAATTTGCTGTGATCTGCTGTGATACGGTTGCACAAGGCGTAGCGATCGCCGCAGAAAAAATCAGAAAGGCAGTGGAAGGCTACAATTTCAAATATCAGGATATGCAGCCTGGGGGCAATCTGACCGTCAGCGTGGGGGCCGCTTATTGCGAGCCGCCGTTTTGCAAGGCAGATGAATTGATCCATGCGGCAGATCAGCACCTGTATTTGGCAAAAAATACCGGGCGAAACAAAGTCGTTCTATGGTGAGCAGGACGGCCTTTTACAGATGGACCTCTTCTGTCCGGCCCCATTGACTTTTCCGACCAGTCTTGCATTCTTGTCCCTGCCGATGAGCCGGGCGATCTGGCCATAGGTGGCAACGCGTCCAAAGGGCACTTCTTCCACCGCAGACAAGATCTCGTAAATCAAATCTTTATCCATTATTTTCACCTTCAGCCAGGAAGGAGGTGAGGTAGCCTGCAACGTTTGGAATGACATGCCCGCAGTTTTCCAGCAAGAGCGTCCGGGCGGACGGGACAAGGTGTGAAAGCCTGTTTGCCGAGGCTTCTGTATCGATGATGATGTCATTTTCGCCTCCGACAAAAAGCACAGGCATGTCGAGGCGCTGCAGCTGTTCATCCGAAAAGACAGGCAGATAGGGGATGGGATCATAGCTTTCCAGGATCAGATTCATGAAATCCAGGACCTCCTTCGGCAATTCGTTTTCTCCGAGAACGTCGGAGTCGACCTGAGCCGATTGACTTGTCTGGAGGATGCGGGCAGTATCATCGATAAATTGAGGTCGAATCTGCGCAAGACCGGCAGAGGCGAAAAGAAGCAGCTTGGAAACGTATTCCGGCCAGGAAGAGGCAAACTTCAGGGCCATCCAGCCACCGAGGGAGTTCCCGGCGATCACACTCTTTTTGATCCCCAAAGTGTCCAGAACCTCTTTCATCCAGGCTGAAAAGTCATCGGAAGCGAGATCAGGTCAGATCGGAAGA
>CALLHZ010000091.1 GCA_938009115.1 uncultured Clostridia bacterium | reverse complement strand
AACACGGCGAGGCCCTGGGCCTTGTGGGAGAATCGGGCTGCGGCAAGACGACCAGCGCCCTGTCCATCGCCCGCCTGCTGCCCAAAGAAGGCCGGATCGCAGGCGGCCAGATCCTTCTGAACGGCCGGGACGTGATCACGGCGCCGGAAAGCGAGCTGCGCCGCCGGCGCTGGACCGATGTTTCCATCATTTTTCAGGGCGCCATGAACGCGCTCAATCCGGTCATGACCGTAGGCAAGCAGATCGCTGAGGCCATCGTGCTTCATGAAAAAGTCTCCGAAGTTGACGCGCTGCGCAAAACAAAGGACCTTCTGGAAATGGTGGAGATCCCGGCCGCCCGCTATAAGCATTATCCCCACGAATTTTCCGGCGGCATGAAGCAGCGCGCCATGATCGCCATGGCCCTGGCTTGCGATCCCAAGCTGATCATCGGCGATGAGCCCACCACGGCGCTGGATGTGATGATCCAGGCACAGATCCTGAACCTGCTGGAGCGTCTGCGCAAAGAACTCTCCATGGGCATGATCCTTATCACCCATGATCTTGCAATTCTGGGTGAAACCTGTGATAAGATCGCCGTGATGTATGCGGGCAAGATCGTAGAGACCGGCAGCGTCAAGGATATTTTTGAGGATGCCAGGCATCCCTATACGAAGCGACTCATCGGCTGCTTCCCCAATGTGAAAGGTGAAAAGTCCATCCCCGACGGTATCGAAGGCTTCCCGCCCAACCTGCTGGATCCGCCGGGAGGCTGTGCCTTCCATCCGCGCTGTGGCTTTGCCTGCGATATTTGCAGAATCCAGACGCCCGAATCTGCCGGCATCGGCGGAGGACATAAGGTCGCCTGTCATTTGAAGGAGGCGCGGCAATGAAGGATATACGGGAAACGCTGGTGCAAGTCGACAGACTCAAAGTCCATTTTGATATTCGGGAAGGCTTTTTCAGCAGCCTGCTGTCCAAAGAAAAGCAGGTAGTTCGGGCGGTGGACGGTGTTTCATTTTCCATCGGGAAAGGAGAGATCCTGTCCCTGGTGGGCGAGAGCGGAAGCGGCAAGACCACCGTAGGCAAAGCCATCCTGCAGCTGGTCCGGGCTACCGAAGGGACGATTGCCTTCGACGGCGGATCCATCGCCGGGGACCGGGAAGGCCTTAAGGCCTTCCGCCAAAAGGCCCAGATGGTCTTCCAGGATCCTTATCAGGCTCTGAATCCGCGCCATTATATCATCGATATTGTGGCGGAGCCGTTGGACGTAGCCGGCCTTGTCAAGACGGCCGAGGAGCGGGAGCAGCGGGTCCGGGAAGCCCTGGAGCAGGCCGGACTGACGCCTGCTGACGACTATTTTTACCGCTATCCATACGAGCTGTCCGGCGGCCAGCGGCAGCGGGTGGTGATCGCCGGCGCGCTGATCCTGAAGCCCCGCTTTATTGTGGCCGACGAGCCGGTGTCCATGCTGGACGCCTCCATCCGCACCGGGATCCTGAAGCTCATGACCCGTCTGCGTGACGAGCAGGGGATCGCTTACCTGTTCATCACCCACGATCTATCTCTGGCCTGGCTGATCTCCGACCGGATCGCCATCATGTACCTGGGGCGGATCATGGAGATCGGCACGGCGGACGAGATCATCAAAGAGGGTCTGCATCCTTACACTCAAGCGCTCATGGCGATCATGCCTGTGCCGGGCGAGGTGCGGGAAGGCGCCCGGCCGGTGCTGGAGGGAGAAACGCCCAATGCCGCGGTGCAGATTTGCGGCTGCAAGTTCTCCAGTCGCTGCCCCAAGGCAACGGACCGGTGCAAAACAGAGGAGCCTGAACTGATGGAGTTGTCGCCGGGGCATTCGGTGGCCTGCTTTCCGGTCCAGGAAGAATACGGAAGATGATCGGGGATCCCGATCCGGAAATGAGTGAAACGATGAAAAACGACAAGACAGGGTCACTTTTCGCCGCCGTCAGCGGAGACGAACTGCTGGGCTGGACTTCCGACATGGTGGCGATCCCCTCCTACAGCGGCCTGCCCCTGCAGGAGAAGGTCATGGGGAAATATATTTTTGACCTGCTGGAAAAAGAAAAGATCGAGTGTCGAATCCAAGATCTGGGAGATCGGAAGAGCACACGTCTGAACTCCAGTCACGAGTGGATACCTCGTA
>CALLHZ010000090.1 GCA_938009115.1 uncultured Clostridia bacterium | reverse complement strand
TTTCGCCGTAAGCTGCGTTGTAGTTTGTGATGAAGTTCTGAACGATTTCGCTCTCGGACTCCGTGGAATAGTGGTTGGTAAAGAATACGTTGTTGTAGTCGGCCATATTGCCGGTGATGTAGTCGGGCACGATGCCGTCAAATCCGTCGGGACCCATCACGGCGCCGGTGAAGCCGGCAGCTCTGGTCTGGGGAATGATGTAGGGACCGGCTGCATTGTAGTAGTAGGCTGCAAACAGAGAGTCTGCGCCTGCTGCTGCGATCTTGGTGGCCTGGGTCGTGAAGTCCGTATCATCCATGGAGGAGCTTGCTTCGTCGACAACGACTTCAATGCCGTAATCCGGAGCTGCTGCTACGAACGCGTCGCGGAGACCCTTGGAGTAGGTGTCGCCTGCGCAATACAGAACGGCTGCCTTGGTGTATCCGTTTTCGGAGAGGAACTTGGCGCCCATGATTCCCTGATAGGAATCTTTGAAGCAGGAACGGAATACGTAGTCGGATTCGGTCGTGATGGTATCCGCAGTGGCTGTCGGTGTCAGCATGACGATGCCTTCGCTGTTGGCAATGCTGGTGACCGCGCCGGTAACACCGGATGTGACCGGTCCCAGGACCACAGTGATGCCGTCGCTGACAAGTTTGTTGAATGCGGAAACGCCTTCTGTGGAATCGCCCTTGTCATCCATGATGACCAGCTCGACCATTTTTCCGCCGATGCCGCCGGCTGCGTTGATCTCTTCCTTGGCCAGCTCAGCCGCGTTCTTTACGGCGATGCCGTAAACGGATACGTTGCCGGTGAGGGGAGCGATGACGCCGATTTTGTAAGTTTCATCGCCGCCGGTCTCGCCGCCGCCGCCGCCGCAGCCGGTAAGGGCCAGGCTCATGATCATGACCATTGCCAAAACAAGTGTCAGGATTTTCTTTGTTCTCATTTTCACACCTCTTCTTGATTTTGATTATACCCGGCCGTGAATTCGTCCGGGAAAAGTCAAATAGTAAAGCTAATATTAGTGGATTATTCGTGGATTGTCAACAGTTTTCCGGCATTTTTTTTGTGCCCTAAACACAAAGCAAAGAACCCGCAAAAATTTAACGGACGGATACAAAAATCCGTCCGCTTTTGTTTCAAAATTTGGGGCATTGCCCAAAGGCGCCGGCCCACGCCTTTTATTCTTCCGACTGGTTTGCTTCCGGCGCTTCGATGGCGCCCTCTGTTGTCGTCTCAACTTCAAGAGAGTAGATCTCCGTGAGCATTTCGGCGATCTTTTCCTCGTCGGCCACCCAGAAGGAAAGCTCATGCATCATCTTGTCCCTGCCCGGCAGCGTATAAGCGGTCACGTTTTCCGCGGACAGTCCGCTCATGGCCTTCAGCGCCAGCTTTCCCGCCATGGCAAAGGTAAGGTCCGATTCCACGTTCTGGAGCGTCACCTTGGCTACGTCTTTCAGATTGCCAAGCTTAAGGCATTCGTTGAGCACGGCCTTGACAAACTCTTGCTGCGTCTTGATCCGCTGGATGTCCGCAGCGTCGTAGCTCTTGTAGCCCTGCCGCGCAAAAGCGGGATTGGTCTTGCGGAAGCGCAGGAACTCGATGACGTTGCTGCTGTCGATGATCTGCTCGCCGGCGGGGATGTCGATATACAGTTCCTTCCCTTTCGTCGTGTCGATGTATTTCATATAGAAAGGAATGTTGACCTTGACGCCGCCGATCACGTCCATTACCTTGCGGATATCTTCGTATTCCACGATGGCATAATAATGGATCGGCATGCCGTACAGGGTATCCGACACGGCTCCGGCAAGGGCCGCGACGCCTTGGGAACTGTAAATAGCATTGATCTTGTGGGCTGCGTAGGGCGAATACCCTTCCCTGTAATAGAACGTATCTCGCGGTATCGAGATCAGGTTGATATATTGGTTGACCATGTCATAACTGGCCAGCATCAGCGTATCGGTCATGCCCTCATTGACGCCCATGAGCAGGAAGTTGACCCGGTCTTTGCTCTGAAATACTTCGTAGAACGGACTTTCCGGATCCACGGTGATCGGCGTCATCTGGTCCAGCAGCCGTTCTTCGGCTTCAAATACCGTGCTGCCTCCGACTTTTGCGAAGACATAGCGCACCGGCACCATCACCGCTGTGGCCAGGGCAAACACCAGCAGAAACGTGGTGACGATTTTCTTTTTGTTCATTCTTTTCCCCTTTTGTTACAATCTCTCTCTCATTTCCCTTTTGTAGGCCTCCACGCCGGGCTGGTCAAAAGGATCGACGCCCATCATGTACGCGGACAGCGCGCAGGCCACCTCGAAGAAGTATACCACCTGTCCCAGGATTTGTGGAGAAATTTTTTCCCGGATGCGAAAGCGGAAAATCGGGATCTCAGCCCCCCTGTGGGCCGCGGAGACGCCTTCCAGCGCCGCCCGGTTGATATCGTTGACGCTTTTCCCGGCCAGCGGAGATCCTGAGGTTTCAGGGACCTTCAGATCGGCAGCCGGGTGGCATTCCTCCAATATCGTTTCAAAAAAGCAGGGCGTGCCTTCCTGAAGATACTGGCCCATGGAGTGCAGATCCGAGCTGAAACTGAGACTGGCGGGAAAGATCCCTTTTCGCGCCTTTCCCTCGCTTTCGCCGAAAAGCTGCTTCAACCATTCGGAAAAAGAGGCAAACCGGGGTTCATAGGATTCAAAAACCTCAATATACTTGCCCTGCGCATAAAGCAGATTGCGGCCGATGGCATAGTCAGCGGCCTGAGCCATCAGCGCAGCGTCCTGCCGGGCGGCCCCGGCGCCGGCCAGAAATTCGCCGGGATCGAAGCCGGCAACAGCCAGGGGAAGCAGCCCCACCGGCGTCAGAACAGAATAGCGCCCGCCGATATCGTCAGGAACGATAAAGCTTTCGTAGCCCTCAGCGTCGGCCTCCTGCCGCAGCACGCCCGCAGAAGCATCGGTGACGGCGTAGATCCGCCGGGCTGCTTCTTCTTTGCCATACCGCCGGATCAGCGCATCTTTCAGCAAAGTAAATGCAATGAACGGCTCCGTCGTGGTGCCGGATTTGCTGATCACGCACAAACAGACTTCATGGCTTTCCAGAACCTCCATCAACTCTTGATGGTAGGCGGCGCTGATGTTCTGTCCTGCAAAAAAAAGCTTCGGATGCTTCCGGGGAAGCAAATGCGTAAAACTGCCCGTCAACATCTCATAAAGGGCTCTGGCGCCCAGGTACGATCCTCCGATACCGATCACGACCAGGGCGGTGCATTGCCGGGTGATTTTTTCAGCAGTCCGGCGGATACGGTCGATCTCCCCCCGATCGTAATTTACGGGCAGGTCTACCCACCCGGTACACCGGTCCCTTCCCGAGCGCAAACGCTCTTCGGCGCCTGCAGCAGCGTCTCTCATGCTACGGATCGCAGCGGGATCCAATCGGGACAAAGACCCGTCCATTTCGATAAGACTTCTCATTTCAGTATTGCTCCTTTACAAACGGCCGGCTGAAAGCCGAAGTGGTCACAGTTCGTAATGCCCGTTCGGTGTCGTCTTATAGTTGGGCACCATTTTTCGCAGCCAAGCCCGCATCTGGCGGTCGGGTGTCTCGCTGACCTCCCGAATGGCTGTCTCCAGCTTTCCCGGTTCGCTCAGCAACTCCAAAAGGGCAGAACTGGCCGGTGTGGGATGGCCTACAAAAATCTTGTGATGCGCTGTATCCTGAAGCCCCTCTTCGGAAAGAAGCAGCTCTTCGTAAAGCTTTTCTCCAGGGCGCAAGCCCGTGATCTCGATCCGGATATCCTCGTAAGGCTCAAAGCCCGACAGGCGGATCAGCTTTTCCGCCAGCTCAAGGATCCTGACCGGCTCGCCCATATCCAGCACAAAGACCTCTCCGCCTTCTGCCATGGCACCGGCCTGGATGACCAGCTGCACTGCTTCGGGAATGGTCATAAAATAGCGGCAGATCTCTTTGTGTGTAACCGTGACCGGACCGCCTGCGGCGATCTGCCGCCGGAACGTGGGGATGACGCTGCCGTTGGAGCCCAACACGTTGCCGAACCGGACGGCGGCAAAACAGGTTTTGGAAGTACGGCTCCTCTCTTGAATGAGCATTTCGCCGATCCGCTTCGTCGCCCCCATGACATTCGTAGGATTCACAGCTTTATCCGTGGAAATCATGACAAATTTCGCTGCCTGGTATTCCTCTGCGGCGTCCATGACAATTTTTGTGCCCAGCGCATTGTTGATGATCGCCTCCCGGGGATTGGTCTCCATCAGAGGGACATGCTTGTGCGCCGCCGCGTGGAATACCACGTGGGGTCTGTATTTTTTGAATACTTCCCGCATGCGGGCTGCATCCCGAACGGAAGCCATCACCGCAGTGTATTCCACCTCCGGATATCTGGCCCGGAATTCCGCGGAAAATTCGTGGATGGCATTTTCATTGACGTCCACACAGATCAGGCGCCGGGGCCTGTAGCGGCCGATCTGCCGGCACAGTTCGCTGCCGATGGAGCCGGCACCGCCGGTCACCAACACTACTTTCCCCTCCAAATATCCGCTGATTTCTTCCATGTCCACCTGGACCGGATCACGGCCCAGAAGGTCTTCGATCTCTACATCCCGCAGGGCCTTGATGCTCACTTTTTCGTTGATCAGGTCTATGTATGCCGGCAGGATCTTCACCCTGCACTGGGTCTTGTTGCACTCCTCCAAAATCTCGCGGATCTTTGCGCGGCTGACGCTGGGCATGGTGATCACGATCTCGTCCACATCGTATTTCTGAGCCAGGCGCGGGATGTCGTTGCGGTTGCCGGCGATGCGGACGCCGTAAATGCGCTGGTTCAGCTTCTCTTTATCGTCGTCCACCGCAACGACGACCTGCTGGCGCCGGTCTGGCTGCTGGCGCACTTCCTTGATCAAGGCCGCGCCGGCATCCCCCGCGCCCACCACCATCATGCGCTTGCTGTACGATGCATTTTTGCTCTTAATGTAATTGAGAAGACCCCCGGTCACGATATTGCCGACCTGCTTGTAGCTGTAGCGATTCCGGGCCCAGCGGTATGACAGCCGGATCAGACCGATCACAGCCATATCCAGCACCACAGCCATCAGATAAACGCTCCGGGGAAGGGTGTGTCCGGAAATCATCATAAAAACCACAGCGAAGGCATTGCCGACAAAGGAGGCCGCTGCGATGCGGACCAGCTCGTCCATGCTGGCATACTTCCAGAGACTGCTGTAAAGCCCCATGGAGGCGAATACGGCGATTTTGATGAGCACCAGCCATACCAGACAATCCAGGCAGATCGCAAAATAGCCTTGGAACTGGGGATTTGCCGGAGCAAATTCAAACCGCAGCAGCAGCGCCAGGATGTATACGAGGCTGACCGCCGCGGCGTCCAGAACCAGCAGCAACGTGATCTTCTTTTTTTTGGTCATTTTTATTCTGTTCCTCAGGCATACAAACAGGTTGTGGCATGAAACAGCGATCCGGGGATTTTATAAAAAAATTGTACCACATCCCAACTGGGATGTCTAATCCTGACAGTCCGTTTCATTGCCCTGACGATGCAGATTGTCTATCTTTTGGGGATGTGCTACACTGGCCTTGCAGGGAGGCAGATCCATGAAACAGAAAGCAAAGAAAGTCATCGACCGCAGGAGCAAGCCCCAAAAGCCCGAGGCATCGAAAGGCCCCAATGCCCGCACTTATTCTCTGGCCATGAGCCACGCGCCGCAGATCGACGATCCTTCCGGCGGCTGGCAGCTGCTGCCCGCCGTCTTCTTTTCGGCGTTTGTTATCCTGATCGTGCGCATGCACACCTACACCCGGCCCATGAGCCGGTTCTTCTGGACACCCCAGACGGACACCTCTTCCATCACCGACTTTTTCAGCTATTACAAGATGGTCGCGGTCTTTATTTGCGCCGGCGCCGTGCTGATCCTGCTTCTGTATCGGGTCACGACACAGTCTTTGGCCATTCGGCGCAGCCCCGTATACCTGCCCATGGCGGGTTATACGCTTTGCGTCACAGCCTCCTATCAACTTTCAGATTACAAAGAATTCTCCCTGCTGGGCTGGAACGACCGCTTCGAAGGCAC
>CALLHZ010000089.1 GCA_938009115.1 uncultured Clostridia bacterium | reverse complement strand
GCCGCACTGGGCTATGACGGCATCTATATGCTCTTCAAGGCCATCGGCGAAGCCGGAACCACCGAAGCGGCCGCTGTCAAAGCAGCGCTGGACGGTATGGAATTTGAAGGCGTCACCGGTAACTTCGTGCTGGATGAAACCGGTACACCGGAGAAGTCCGTTGCCATCATCGAACTCTTCGAAGACGGCGACAGCGTAAGCCAGAAATTCAACAAGACTCAGGACTAGTTGCTGAACGCGCTCTTTTACGGGCACGGACAATATGCTAAAATAGAGAGGCGCGAAACGACATCCATGCCTTCGTGCCTCTCATTTTCCTTGTATAGGGCAGCGCCGGTCCTTTCTTCCCGGCGCGACAGCATCAAACAAGAACCCCTCGAAAGGCGGATTCGAAATTGAGCGAATTCATACAACAAGCCATCAACGGCCTTCGCATGGGCAGCGTGTATGCCCTGATCGCTTTAGGCTATACCATGGTCTACGGCATCATCCGGCTGATCAACTTTGCCCACGGAGACTTTATCATGGTGGGCGCTTATACGCTGATCTTTACCATTCCGGTGATGCTGGGCTTTGGCCTGCCGGCCTGGGTGGCAGTGGCTGCGGCGGTGATCGTCGCTTCGGCTGTAGGCGTCACTACAGAAGCAGTGGCTTACCGGCCGGTGCGAAAAAGGGGGACGCGGATGTCGGCCCTTATCACAGCCATCGCCATGAGCCTGTTCCTGGAGAACCTGGCGCAGGTATTGTTTACGTCAAATCCACGGGTCATCAAGGCTTCTATTTTCAGCCTGCCCGCTGTTCAGATAGGCGCTGTCAAGATCGACGGCACCACCCTTGCCACCATTGCTATTTCCGCAGTCACCATGGTGTGCCTGCAGCTGTTCATCCATAAACAAAAATGGGCCGCGCCATGCGGGCCGTTTCCGAAGACAAGCAAGCCTCTATTCTTATGGGGATCAACGTCAACCGAACCATCACGCTCACCTTTGCCATCGGCTCTGCTCTGGCTGCGGTGGCAGCGCTCATGTATTGCGCTCAGTATCCCTCCGTAATGCCCACCATGGGCTCTATGCTGGGGCTAAAAGCCTTTGTGGCAGCCGTCCTGGGCGGTATCGGGATCATGCCCGGCGCCATGCTGGGCGGCCTGACCATCGGCTTGATCGAATCTCTTTCCAAGGCCTACAGCGCATCCCTGACCGGCGGCATCATCACATCAGCCTTTTCAGATGCCGTGGTCTTCGTGATCCTCATCATCGTGCTGTTGGTGAAGCCCGCCGGCATACTGGGAAAGAACCAAGGGGAGAAGGTGTAGCGATATGAAGATGCCCAAAGAGATCAAAAAAGCATCCACACTGAACCTGATCGCCATTGCGGTCCTGCTGGCTGTCATTGCCTGGGCCGGTTTTACCCAGTTGCTTTCTTCTTACATCGTGGGAATATTCTGGCTGTCCTGCATCGGGATCATCATGGCGACCTCCCTGAATCTGACCAACGGCTTTCTGGGCCAGATGGCCCTGGGACACGCCGGTTTTATGCTGGTAGGCGCCTATACTTCGGCCTTGCTGTCCCTGGCGATGGTCCGGGCGGAGGTGCTGGCCGGCGACGGCGCGCAGCAGCTGATCCGCTTTGCGATCTGTCTGGTGGCCTCGGCGCTGCTTGCCGGCTTCCTGGGCGTGCTGGTCGGCATTCCAGCCCTTCGTCTTCGGGGAGATTATCTGGCCATCATCACGCTGGGCTTCGGCGAGATCATCCGGGTGGTCATCCAGGGCATTCCCTGGGCCGGCGCCGACGGACTGGCGCTGGGCTCGGCAAGCCCCGTGCTGTATAAAACGGGTCTTGGCTTCAACAATGCCACCAAGTCCAACTATATGTTTTTTATTGCCCTACTCACGGTGGCCTGCGTTGCGGTGATCTTTACTTTCATCCGTTCCCGTTTCGGCCGGGCCGTGATTTCGATCCGCGACGACGAGATCGCCTCGTCGGCCAGCGGGATCGACACCACGTTCTACAAGGTCATGGGTTTTGCATTTTCCGCCATGTTCGCAGGCATCGCCGGCTCGATCTTTGCCGCCTGCTACTCTTCCCTGAACACCGGGAACATGGGATTTATGGCTTCGGTCAACTACTTCGTCATGGTAGTTTTCGGCGGCATGGGCTCCATCACCGGCTCCATCGTGGCCGCCGTGGGCTTGACCTCGCTCAACGAAGCGCTGCGTTCCTTTGATGAATACCGGATGCTGGTCTACTCGGTGGTCCTGGTCCTGATGATGATCTTCCGGCCCACAGGATTGCTGGGTACTTACGAATTCTCCCTGACCAAGGTGATCGACCGCCTCCGGAACCGGGGATCCAAAAAAATCAAAGAAGAGGAGGTTCAGGCGTAATGGACAACGGCACACAGCTTTCCACCGACAGAGAAACTCCATTGATCAAGGTCAGCCACCTGGGCATCACTTTCGGGGGCCTTCGGGCCGTGAATGATTTCAATCTGGAAATCGGCGAAAATGAGCTGGTAGGCCTGATCGGTCCCAACGGCGCCGGCAAGACTACGGTTTTTAATTTGCTCACCGGCGTTTATACGCCCACAGAGGGGGATTACTTCTTTCTCGGGCAGCGCATGAACGGCAAAAAAACCCATCAGGTAGTCCAGAGCGGCATCGCCAGAACCTTCCAGAATATTCGTCTTTTCAAGCAGATGACCGTGCTGGAAAACGTGAAAGTTGCCATGAATCCGTATTACTCTTACAATCTCTTTTCGGCCCTGTTCCGGACCGGAAAGTATTGGGAGAGCGAAGCGGAAAACGACGCAAAAGCCCGTGAACTCCTGGAGATCTTCAATCTGCAGGACAAAGCGGATTTTATCGCGGAAAATCTGCCTTACGGGCAGCAGCGGAAGCTGGAGATCGCCCGGGCTCTTGCCACAGGCATGAAGCTCCTGCTTCTGGATGAGCCGGCAGCGGGCATGAATCCCACTGAGACCGCAGAGCTGCTGGAATGCATCCGCATCATCCGCCAGCGGTTCAACATCTCCATTCTGCTGATCGAGCACGACATGAGTCTGGTGATGAAGATCTGCGAACATATCATCGTCATCGACTACGGAACGACCATTGCCCGGGGGACGCCCGAAGAGATTTCTTCGGATCCGCGGGTGATCGCCGCCTATCTGGGCGAAGAAGACTGATGCTGCGGGAAAGGATTCTACAAGATGCTAACGATTGAAAATCTGCACGTTTCCTACGGCGCGATCCACGCGATCAAGGGAATCAGCCTGAAAGTCATGGACGGAGAGATCGTATCCCTGATCGGCGCCAACGGCGCGGGAAAGACCACGATCCTCCATACGATCACCGGTCTGATCTCCGCCTCGGAGGGGACGATCGAATACAACGGCGAGGACCTGCGGAAGACGCCGCCCAACAAGATCGTTTCCATGGGGCTTGCCCACGTGCCCGAGGGCCGTCACGTGTTTACACGGATGACGGTCCAGGAAAACCTTTATATGGGCGCTTTCCACCGGAAAGAAAAGCTTTCGGAGCTGGATGCGGATCTGGAGAGGGTCTATGAGAGCTTTCCCCGGCTGAAAGAACGGGAAAAACAGCTGGCAGGGACCTTGTCCGGCGGAGAGCAGCAAATGCTTGCTACAGGCCGGGCCATGATGAGCAATCCGAAAATGATCGTCATGGACGAGCCGTCCATGGGTCTTTCGCCCCTGCTGGTTCGGGAAGTCTTTCACATCATCGAAAAAATGCACGAAAGCGGCATCACCGTTTTGTTGGTGGAACAGAACGCCAAAATGGCTCTCTCCATCGCGGACCGGGCCTATGTGCTGGAGACTGGCCGTATCGCCATGGAAGGCGACGCGGAAGAGCTGCTCAACGACCCCCGGGTCAAGAAGGCATATTTGGGAGCTTAGGAAGGCGGGCGTCGCGGCGCCCCGCCTCTTGCTTTTTTTGCCGATGCGTTATAAAATAATTCCACGGATGGTGTTCTGCCGTTCGACTCCCCACGATTTACAGGTAAATACATGAAGAAAAAAACGAACACAGCTTTGGTTCGCCTCCAAAGAAGGATGCAGGCCGCCATCGTGCTGACGCTGGCTATGGCTTTGTCTGCTTATGCCCAGGCCGGCTTTACGGATGTGGCCGGCAACTATTGGGGCGCGCCCTATATTCAGACCGCTGCCGAAGCGGGGATCATCAACGGCTATCCCACGGAAACGGAGGGAATTTTTCGATTTGTGCCGGAAAGCCCCGTGAGCAAGCAAGAGTCTTTGGCCATGATCTATCGGACATTGGAGAGTGGCGGTCTTCTCCGGGATGACAGCGATTTATCGCCGGATTATGCCCTGCAGCTTGCGGCCGGTGGTATCGCCGCCTGGGCAAGCCCCTATGCGGCCTACGGATTTCGTTACGAATACGTGACAGCGGCCGACCTTCAGCCTTCCGGCGGCGCGGCGCTGGCGCCCCGCCAGCTGATTGCGACCTGGGCTGCCAAAGCCATGGGGTATGAGGCAGCAGCGGCAGCAGCGCTTCCTTACGGGGACAGCGCAAAAATATCCGATGCAGATTTTGCCTATGCGGACGCTTTGTACCGCAACGGAATCATGACCGGAGACAACAAAGGCAATTTGAATCCTCTGGACGGGATACGCCGGGTGGAGTTTGCCGCTGTGTGCACCCGGCTTTTGGACGATGCCGAACGCATGGCTCAGAGTCCTCAGGCTGCCAGAAAGCTTGAAGAAAGTCTGATCCTTCACAGCGGTACCGTAAAGAGTGTTCAGACTAATGCCCGCCGGTTTGTTTTGCAGAAGGCGGATGGCGCCTCCTGGACGGTCCAGTTGTCTTCAGATGCTGCATTATTGATGGACGGGCAGGAAGTTTCTTTTTCTGCATTGACCGGACTGGAAAGTCGTTTCCTGTCGGTCTCCTGTCTTATGGGCGCAGGCCGGCAGGTACTGATCGAAACCGGCGTGCGTCTGCAGAAAGGCGAGGTCAAAAGTCTTTCCTCGGAAGACGATTACGGCGTACTGACGCTGCTCACGGAGGAGGGCTCGCTGATACGTTTTTGTTATGATGACGAGACAGCGTCAGATGTGACGCTTCGGGCTGGCATCGATGTTTCCCTGATTGCCGACGGCGCATATATATTGGAGATCAAATAGGAGCGGTGGCTCCGGACGAAAGGATATCAATGGAACTGGATATACTGAAAGATAAAAAGGTCGCAGAACTGCGGGAGATCGCCGGCGCTCTGGGTGTGGCAGATGCGGAAAAAATGAAAAAAAAGGAGATCATGGATCTTCTGACGCGGATGCATCTGGAGGCAGCGGCCCAAAGGGGAAAAGAAGCCGGCGAACAGGCGCCGGAAGAACCGGTCGCGGCCGGTCCGGCCGCCGGAGCGAACGGCGGAAAAAAAGTGTACGAATGGCGGCCGGCTCCCGAGGCTGTGCCTCGGGCCGTCGAGGACGACGAACCGGCCGAGCCCGGCGACAGCTGCCGCGAGGAAGAGCCCCTGAGGGACGGCAGAACCCTTAAGACCGGTATTCTGGACATCGCCGACGCGGGCTTCGGCTTTCTGCGCTTCGACAATTTTCTCACCTCCGACGAAGACGTTTACGTATCCCCGACCCAGATCCGCCGCTTCAATCTGAAAACCGGCGACAAGATCTGTGGCATTGCCCGTCAGCCTAACGAAGGAGAGCGCTTCGGAGCCCTGCTTTTCGTCAAGACGGTCAACGGCGATGATCCGGGTTTTGCCCGGAAGCGGCCGGACTTTTCGGACCTCACCCCCGTATTCCCCAATCACCGGATCACACTGGAAAAAGGCAGCAGAGAGCTGTCTATGCGCCTGATCGATCTGGTGGCGCCCATCGGCATGGGCCAGCGGGGTATGATCGTGGCGCCTCCCAAGGCAGGAAAGACCACACTGCTCAAGCAGATCGCCAAAAGCATCGAACGCCAGAAGGTAAATGCAGAACTCATCGTGCTGCTCATCGACGAGCGCCCCGAAGAAGTGACGGATATGCAGCGCTCCATCAACGGCGAGGTCATTTATTCCACTTTCGACGAACAGCCTTCCCACCATGTCAAAGTGGCGGAGATGGTCCTGGCCCGGGCCCAGCGCCTGGTAGAGCACGGCAAGCATGTCATCATCCTTTTGGACAGCATCACCCGGCTGGCTCGGGCATATAATCTGGTAGAGCCGCCCTCGGGCAGGACGCTGTCCGGCGGCCTTGATCCTGCGGCTCTTCACAAGCCCAAGAAGTTCTTCGGCGCTGCCCGGAATCTCGAAGAGGGGGGCAGCATCACGATCCTCGCCACTGCTTTGGTTGAGACCGGAAGCCGTATGGACGACGTTATTTTCGAAGAGTTCAAGGGCACAGGCAACATGGAACTGCATCTGGATCGGAAGCTTTCGGAAAAACGGATTTTCCCGGCCATCAACCTGAACAAATCCGGGACACGGAGAGAAGATATGCTCATGCGGCAGGAAGAGCTGGAAGCCATCTGGCTCATGCGCCGCGCCATGGGCGATCTTGGCGCACAGGAAGCCACGGAGCGGATCATCGACGAACTGGTGCATACCAGGACCAACGAAGACTTTATACAGATATTCAAGAAGCTGAGGCTCGTTTGATGGACCTGAAAAAAATATTTGTTAAAAATGCCTGTCCCACGAAGATAGGAGGGCAGGCCATCCTGGAGGGCTTGATGATGAAGGGCCCGGAGCTCCTGTCCATCGCCATCCGCAAACCCTCCGGCGACATCCATCTGAGCGTGGAGCCCATGAAGTCTCCCGGAAAGTGGAAGAAGATCCCGGTTTTGCGGGGCATCGTTGTTTTTGTGGCTTCGCTGATCCAGGGCACGGGCATTTTGCTTTACTCTGCCGAGATCCTGGAAGAATTCACCGATGCGGAAGGTAAGCCTTTATACGAAAAAGACAAAACCACGATCTGGCTGGAAAAACACTTTGGAGAAAAGGGCGCGTTGAATCTGATGCTCTATTTTTCCGTGGCCCTTGCCGTCCTTCTCACGGTAGGCGTGTTCATCATCCTGCCTACCTGGCTGATCAACGGCGCCAAGGCCTGGGGCGGCATCCACAATGAGATCGCCCTGAACCTTCTGGAAGGAGCCGTCAGGATCGCTATGTTTGTTTTGTACGTTCGCCTGATATCCGGTATGGAGGACATCAAAAAAGTATTTCAATACCACGGCGCAGAGCATAAAACCATCCATTGCTATGAAAGCGGGCTGGCATTGACGCCGGAAAACGCCCAGACCTTCTATACGCTGCACCCCCGTTGCGGCACCAGTTTTCTGATGTTCGTCATGGTCCTGAGCCTGCTGATATTTTCTCTCCTGGGCTGGCCGAACCTGGCAGTCCGCATCCTGTCACGCCTGCTGCTGATCCCGCTCATCGCCGGACTGTCCTATGAGCTCCTGCAGTTTACGGGGCGTCACGACGGCCCTCTGGTCCGGGCTCTCAGCCTGCCGGGCATTGCCCTGCAGAAGCTCACCACTCAGGAACCCTCTTTGGAGCAGCTGGAGGTAGCGATTGCGGCCATGAAGGCGGTGATGCCGGAAGCGGAGAGGGAAAAGGATCCTGTCATGAGCCAGATCCCGCCTGGACGGCATTGGGTGGGGGTCCTGAGCAAAGACGGCTTCCTTGAGAAAGACGAAGCCGCCACGGAGGCCTACCGGAAGCGGAAAATGGCCAAAGGATCCTCGAAATGACGTTGCGGGAACTTCTAACCGTCGGTACGGATCTCCTGAAGAACCACGGCAAAGAAGATGCCGTCACTGAGGCGGAGCTGCTGCTGTGCTATCTCCTGAAAAAAGACCGAAGCTATTTATATGCCCATGGGCGCGAGACAGCCGAAGAAGGTTTGTGCCAGGCATTTTTTGATCTTCTTCAGGTGAGAACCGGCGGCATGCCGCTTCAATATATTTTAGGCGTCACTGAATTCATGGGCATCCCCTTGTCGGTGAACGGATCTGTTCTGATCCCGCGTCAGGATACGGAGCTATTGGCCGAGGAAGCCTTGAAAGAACTCTCCCGGACTCCACGGCTTCTGGGGCACCATCAAGTGCTGGATCTTTGCACCGGAAGCGGCGCTCTGGCCATCGCTGTGGCAAAGCTGGACCGCAGATCCAGGGTGACGGCCACAGACTTGTCTGACGATGCGCTGGAAACGGCGCGGAGGAATGCCGTTGCTGCGGGCGTTGCCGATTCGATCCATTTTTGCCCGGGCGACTTGTTTAAAGCCCTGGAAGGCCGGGGACCTTTTGATCTGATCCTTTCCAATCCTCCCTATATCGCCACCGATGTGATCGATACGCTGGCTGTGGAAGTCCGCGATCATGAGCCCCGGATGGCTTTGGACGGTGGCGCCGATGGGCTGGAGCTGGTTCGGCGGATCCTGGAGGAAGCGCCCCTGTATATGAAACCGGGAGCGCTGCTCCTGATGGAGATCGGCTACGATCAAGGCGAAGCGGTCCGGGCCTTGGCGCTGGGGCGAGGCGATACCTTTTCGCGGGTACGGATCCTGAAGGACCTGGGCGGGAACGACCGGGTCCTTCGGGCCCGGAAAATCCAATAAAAAGTACTTGCATGGCCTATGGGTCTGTGCTATTATATGTGAGCGTTCATTTGGCGTGCTCGTGTTTGGGGTAACTTGATTTCCCCGGACATAGACGATAGATATGTTGGGAAGAAGGAGGAAAGAGACATGAAAGCAGAGATCCATCCCGATTACAAAGACTGCAAAGTCACCTGTGCCTGCGGCAACGAATTTACGACCCGGTCCCTGAAGGACGAGATTCGTTTAGATGTTTGTTCTCAGTGCCATCCGTTCTTTACGGGACAGCAAAAGTTTATCAATCGCGGCGGCCGTGTGGAAAAGTTCAAGAACAAGTACAAAATCGACTGATCGCGCCACTGACCAGACAGAAAGACCCGGACCGCAAGGCCGGGTTTTTGTATAATACGGACCGGCAGGCATGGGAGGCCCATGGACAGAAGCAAACTGAAAGTACTGCCCGGCGGCAGGAGCGAAAACCTGTACGCCGACTACCGCTTTATCAGCGGAGAGATCACCGACACCCGATTGATGGGTGTCCTTGGCATGCATTTGCACTGGGAACTGCCATATCCGGCAGCCGAGCCCCATCTTCACCAATACTATTACTATGACGTGGAAGAACTGGGTCTGGAAACCTACCGCACCTACATGGGCGACGATCCCACGGCGGTGGAGCTTGCCAGCAAGAACCTTTTCGGCGGATTGGGCGCCAAGATGAAACCCTTGAACGAGCGGGAGAGCCGATACCTTGCGGCGGAATTCATCAGCGAAACCAAACGGAAAAAGCTCAGCCTGCCCGAAGAGGCCGTGGATCTTGAATTCATCACCAGGATGCCTGTCTTCCTTTCCAGGGAGGAGCAGGAAGCCCTTATTTCTAAGATCTGCACCGAGATCCGCAGCGATTATCAATTGATCCACTACTTTCTGATGCGGATATTCGGTATGGATATGAAAGGCGCCTCTTATCTTTGCGCGCGGGGTTTTCTGGCTGCCGGCGGGCCCCAGCTCTTTCTTTCCGAGCATGCGACATTTCTGCGAAACACGATCGAAGAATACCGGGACGAATCGGATCGCCTATCCTACCTATGCGAGTCCTTGGTGGAAACGGAGAACAAGCACTGGCTGGTGATGTCTGAGATCGAACTGGCCGAAGGCCGCGTCGCTTCCGCAGTCCGGCAGTCCGCCTTTGAAATATCTCTTTATGAAGCATCCATGATGCTCAGCCGCTGGGAATATGTAACGGTTTATGAGATCCTGAAGGATCCGGACGATTTTGACATGGAGTTTACATCCTACACGCTGGGCGCCATGCGGACCGAACACACCAACGGCGAAATGTTCATGGAATTCAAGAAAGACAACGACCATGTAGACCAGCGGGTATTCAACCTGAGCGATGATATCGACTGCCTCTATTACGTGACGGATTTCGGCCAGCTGATTTTGGCGGCCTATTCTTTGGAAGCCATCGGCCTGATGGAGGACCGGCTTCACGGCAGCACGCTGTCTGCCGCAGTATTTCCCACGGCCCGGTACCAGTTTCAGGAGCCGGTCCTGTATGAATTCGCCCAAAGCGATTTCGAGGATTTCGAAGAGTTTCTCAAGACGTTAAAGTGACCGCCGCACTTCAGTTTCGGCGGTAATTTCTTCATACACTGCAAAAGGACGTGCCATCATGGATGATAGAATTCGGAAGCTTTCTCACCTTTTAGTCAATTACTCCACGGGGATCGAGCCCGGCGACCACTGCCTTATCGACTATTCCGGCGGCGCCCCGCTTCCTTTGGTCCGCCAGCTGGTGCGGGACGTTTACGCTGCCGGCGGGGTCCCCTTTGTCACATCCAGAGAGGATTCCGTCACCAGGGAGATCCTCTTGGGAGCGCGGGAGGGCCAGCTGGAGCTGATGAACAAAAACCAGCTGTCCTTTATGAAAAAAATGCAGGCTTACATCGCTGTCCGGGCCGGGGACAACAATACGGAGCTGTCCGACGTTCCCCCGGAGCAGATGAATTTGTATGCCCGGAAGCTCAGCCCTGTGCTGGATTATCGGGTGAACCACACCAAATGGTGCGTTCTGCGTTATCCCAATGCGGCCATGGCCCAGCTCGCCGGCATGAGCCTGGCAGGCTTTGAGGATTTCTATTATGATGTCTGCACCATGGACTATGCGGCCATGGACCGTGCCATGGACGCGCTGGTGGACCGTATGGAAAAGACAGACCAGGTCCGCCTTGTGGGACCCGGCACAGACCTTTCCTTTAGTATCAAGGGTGTACCGGCCATCAAGTGCGCCGGCAATATGAATATCCCCGACGGCGAGGTGTTCACGGCGCCGGTCCGGGAATCCGTTAACGGCCGGATCGCGTACAACACGCCTTCCCTGGAGCAGGGATTCACCTACGAGAACGTGTGCTTTGAAATGGAGAAAGGAAAGATCATCAAGGCCACGGCCAACGATACCGATCGGATCAACAAGCTGTTGGATACGGACGAGGGCGCCCGCTATTTCGGCGAGTTTGCCATCGGCGTCAATCCTTATATCCTTGCGCCCATGAAGGATATCCTGTTCGACGAGAAGATCAGCGGCAGCTTCCACCTGACGCCCGGACGCTGCTACGAAGAGGCGGACAACGGAAACGAAAGCTCCGTGCATTGGGATCTGGTCATGATCCAGCGCCCCGAATGTGGCGGCGGCGAGATGTATTTTGACGGGGAACTGGTCCGCAAAGACGGCCTTTTCCTTCCTGCAGATCTCCAACCCCTCAATCCTGAAAACTTGAAGTAAAACAGCCTTTGCCCATTATGACAGCCCGCCGTATTCGGCCGGGCTGTTTTTTCATGAGGACGGAGTGAGCGGTCGCATGAACATCAGCGGATCATGCGACCGCACATCGGACCGTAATTCCCATTCAAACCTTAATTAATTTAGTGAATCGGATCAAAAAGTGGAATAGTCACGTGTTTTTGCTGCTTACTCCTTCAGATGCCTGCGAAATTACCGTTTTCCTTGAATAAATGTGGGGCGACATATATAATGGTTTCGGCTGCAGGTTTCGACCTGCGCGTTTGAGTATGGATCCGGCCGGGTTTTTGAGACGCGGCCTATCAATGAAAGAACACAGGAGGGAAGGTTATGGCAGACAAGAGACCCTATGTCGTCGTGGAATGGAATGACACGGAATCTGAAGCAAAAGGCTGGCTGTGCGCCTACAATTTTGTCAGAAATTATTGCGGAGGCGGCACACGGATGCATCCAACCGTCACCCGTGAAGAAGTGATACGGCTTGCCACGACCATGGGCTACAAATACAAAGCCATCGAGTCGGAGACCACCGGCGGTTGCAAGGGCGGGATCGCCTACGACTATAAAGCTCCCGACGCACTGGACGTGCTTCGCCGGTATCTGACGGCCATGGCCCCCTATATCAAGGCCGGCGTGTCCATCGGCGGCGATTTGGGCGTGGATTACGGCGATGTCCTGAATATCCTGGATGACCTGGGTATCGGACTTCCTCAGACCAAAGCAATGGAGAAAGACCCCGAGATCCAGCAGGGCATTAAAAACCACGACGATGCCTGCGATATGACCTTCGACGGCTTCAAAATGTATGACATGATCACGGGCTACGGCGTTGCCTTTGCGGCGGACGAAGCCTGGAATTTCAAAAGCGGAAAGCCCGGCGCATCAGTCATCATCCAGGGCTTCGGCGCTGTAGGCGCCAGTTGCGCGTATTGTCTGGACAAAATGGGGTATAAGGTAGTCGGACTGGCCGACGTCAACGGACTGGTCTACTGCAAGGACGGACTGGATGTGAAAAAGCTGGTGGAGACCAAGAAGCCCAAGGGTGAAATGGATCCGACAGCCTTTGCTCCCGGATATGAAATCCTGCCAAACAGCAAGTGGGTGGAGATGCCCTGCGACATCCTGATCCCCGCGGCGCTGGAAGACGTGATCAACAAGAACAACGCCGACAAGGTTCAGGCTTCCCTGATCGTGGAAGCCGCCAATATCCCCACCACGGCAGAGGCTGATGAGATCCTCCACAAAAGAGGCGTGGATGTAGTCGTGGACTTTGTGGCCAACACCGGCGGTGTGCGGATCTATGAAGCCCTGGTTTTCCGGATCGTCAAAGACCCCGTGCCCCAGGATATCGTGGACGACACGGAGATGATCGTTCGCAAGCAGACCCGCAGGCTCTTCGAAGAAGCCAGGAAAACTGGCCGATATACCCGTGAGATCGCCCGGCAGATCTTTGCCCCCGATACGTTCGATACCCCTGATATTTAGACAACGGAGACAGCTATGGAAAAAAACAGAACCGACGTCACCAGGTGCAAGGGTTGCGGCTATTGTGTCGCGGAATGTCCCAAGCAGGCCATTTCCTTCGGTGACCATATGAATGCCAAGGGCTACCTGACCATTGTGGTCGATCAGGAGAAATGCATCCAGTGCGGCTCCTGCTACCGGGTATGTCCAGACTACGTTTTTGAGATTTTGTAAGGAGGCGGCAATGAGCGAACGCGTATTGATGAAAGGCAACGAAGCTCTGGCGGAAGCCGCGCTTCGAGCAGGATGCAGATTTTTTGCCGGCTACCCGATCACGCCCCAGACGGAGATCCTGGAATATCTCTCCTGGCGTATGGACGAGGTGGGCGGCTCTTATACCCAGGCGGAGTCGGAGCTGGCGGCGGTGAATATGGTGATGGGCGCAGCCTCCGGCGGCGCCAGAGCGCTTACCACTTCCTCGGGTCCGGGATTCTCATTGAAGCAGGAAGGCATTTCTTACCTCTGCGCTTCGGACCTGCCGGCGGTGATCGTGAACGTGATGCGTATCGGCAGCGGTCTGGGTGATATTTCCCAGGGGCAGGGCGATTATTGGCAGATGACCCGGGGCGGCGGGCACGGAGACTACCGGACCATCGTCCTGGCCCCCAACTCCGTGCAGGAGAATGCGGATCTTACCTATCTGGCATTCGACCTGGCCGAGAAGTACCGGCATCCGGTGCTGATGGCCAGCGACGCCGCCATTGGACAGATGATCGAAGCCGTGGAGCTGCCGGAATTCAAGGAGCATGACAACGACAAGTTCGACTGGTCTGTCAAGGGCGGCACGATGGCGGAGGAATACCGCAGGATCCAGAATATCTTCTACAGCATGGGTCTGCCCTACGAAGATTTTCTTCGGGAAAAATATGCAAAGATGGAAGCCGAGGAGCAGCGCTGGGAAAGCACGGCGGTGGAGGATGCGGAATTGGTCCTGGTGGCGTATGGCATCAGCTCCAGAGTTTGCGAGGAGGTCGTGGAAGGCGCAAGGGCAAAAGGCCTGAAGGTCGGCCTGATCCGGCCCATCACCCTGTATCCTTTCCCCGTGAAAGCCTTTGAAGAAGCAAAGAATGCCAAAGCATTCATGACCGTTGAAATGAATCTGCTGGCCCAGATGACCGACGACGTGCGTCTGGCCACCGGCTGCAGGATACCGGTATACCATTACGGTTCGATCTTCTCCATCAGCGATACCCAGGAGCTGATCGCCAGAGCCGAGGAAGTGATCATTGAGGCAAAGGGAGGGAAGCTGTAATGAAATTAAAAGCACCGGATAGAATCACATTCACTACCAGCGGGTTTTGCCCCGGCTGCGGCCACGGCGTGGCCGGCAGGCTGATCGCCGAGGTGGCCGAAGAAATGGGCCTGGCTGACAAGCTGATCACCACGGTGGATGTGGCCTGCGGGTCCCTGCATCTGAGCGATTGGCATTTTGACACTGTGATGGCGGCTCACGGCAGGACTCTTGTCACGGCCATCGGACTGAAAAAAGTGCGCGAGGACAACCCGGTCCTTGCTTACTACGGCGACGGCGCCGGATACGCTATCGGCATGGCCGAGACCATGCACGCGGGTCTGCGCAATGACAACGTCATTGCCATCGTGGTCAACAACGCTATCTACGGCATGACCGGCGGACAAATGGCTCCAACGACTCTGCCCGGGCAAAAGACCACGTCCTCCCCGTACGGGAAGGATGCGGCCCGTTTCGGGAAGCCCTTCCGGATCGAGGAAGCCTATTCAGGCTTTGATATCGGATATCTGGCCCGGGGTGCTCTGGTTGGCGCAGCTAATATCAACAGGGCTAAGAAAATGATCCGCAAAGCCTTTGAAAAGCACATGGACGGTCAGGGCCTCTGCTATGTGGAGCTGCTGTCCCCCTGTCCTACCAACTGGAATCTGACGCCTCTCAAAGCTAAGGAATTCCTGCTGGAAGAAATGACCAAACACTTCCCCCTGGGCGAATTTAAAGGAGGAGACGCGAAATGACAGAAATGATATGCGCCGGCTTTGGCGGTCAGGGCGTCCTGACTGCAGGCATGCTTCTGATCCACGCCGGAATGAAGCAGGGAAAAAATGTGATCTTCTATCCTTCGTATGGTTCTGAAATGCGAGGTGGAACAGCCAACTGCGCTATTAAGATCAGCGAGAAAAAAATCGCCAGTCCGGTGATCCGCAAGGCAGACATCGTGTTCACCATGAACGCGCCGGCCATCGATAAATTCGAAAGCATCCTGAAGCCTGGCGGTCTGCTGCTGGTCAATTCCTCCCTGGTCGATCCTGATCGCACTTATCGTGATGACATCCGCGTGGTCAAGGCTCCGGTAACGGACCTGGCCAACGACCTGGGCAATCCCAGGGGCGCCAACATCGCCATGCTCGGCGTGCTGGCCGCGGCGACGGATCTCTTTGATCCGGAATTTCTGATCGCACAGATCAACGACTACTTTGAAGCCAAGGGAAAGAAGGTCCCGGCCAACGAAGCGTGCTTCCGCAAAGGGATGGAGGCTGTATAATGGACATCAAAAAACTGCTGAAACCCAATAAGCTCGCAGTGGTGGGCGCTTCGGAAAAACCGGGCTTCGGCTCCGACACCTGTAGAAACGTCATGAAGTACATGTCTCCGGACAAATACTACTTTATCAGTCCCACCCGGGAATCGGTCTTCGGCGTGCCGTGCTTTAAGAGCATGGCCGACCTGCCCGAGCAGGTGGATCTGATGGTGATTTGCACCCCGAAATCCACCGTGAGCGGCCTTCTGGAGGAAGGCGCCGCCGCAGGCGCCCGGGCAGCCGTGGTTTTTGCCAGCGGCTACGGAGAGGTGGATGCGCAGGGAAAAGAAGATGAGAAGGACCTGATCACCCTGTGTCGCAAGCTGGATATGCCCATCATGGGCCCCAACTGTGGCGGATACATCAACACCGTGGACAAAGTTTTCCCCTTTGCTTTTGTGTCCGAGGACCGGGACCGGACCGGCGGCATCGGCCTGGTATCCCAGAGCGGGCAGTTTGTCCTGTCCATGATGGACAGCCCTGTGCCGGGATTTTCCTACGGTATTTCCTCGGGAAATTCCAAAGTGGTCACCATGGAAGACTATCTGGAGTTTCTGGTGGAAGATCCGGACACTCGAGTCGTGGCGCTATACCTGGAGGGTGTCAATGATCCCAAGCGTTTTATCGGCGCATTGAAGCGAGCCACAGAGCTTCGTAAACCCGTGGTGGTACACAAAGTTGGCCGCTCGGAAAAAGGACAGCTGGTCGCTGCTTCCCACACCGGCAGCATGGCCGGCGCCGACCGGGTCTATGACGCCCTGTTTGAGAAATTCGGCGTTATCCGCGTAGATGATCTTCAGGAGCTGATGTCCACCGCCCAGGCGTTGGCCGTGCTCAAGAAGCTGCCAAAAGGCAACGGTCTTACTTCGGCCAACCTTTCCGGGGGCGAGACCGGTATTTCGGCGGACATTGCCCATCTGAACGGACTGGAGTACCCGGATTACGATCCGGTCACGGTGGAAAAACTTACGACGATGCTGCCCTCTTACGCCCATGTGAGCAATCCCCTGGACATGACCGCTACGCTGGCCTACAACGAAGAAGCGCTGACGGAGGCCTATGGCACCATCATGAAGGATCCCAACGTGGACCTGATGCTGGTGGGTTTTACGCTGCTGGAAAACGTGGTGGATCCCTGTGTGGACTACATCGCCCATGCGGTAGAGCGGCTTGCAAAGGAAGAGTGGTCTGTTCCGGTCATGATCCTTCCATACATGGAAAACACCCGGAACCCCGAATACACGAAACGTCTGGCGGATCTGGGCGTGCCCATCCTGCCTCCGCCTGCCTATGCTTTTAAGATCGTTAAGAACATCCTGAAGTTTGCCGCTTACGACGCGGCGCAGAAGGATCTCGAGCTTTGTTTCCCTAAAAAGGAGCGGCCGGCCAGAGAGGCCATGACCGAGATCGCAAGCAAAAAAATGCTTCAGGACCGGATCCCCTGCGGACGCTTCGGCGTGGCCGCGAGCCGGGAGGAGGCGGGGCGTCTCTTTGAGTCCCTGGGTTTGGAAAAGGCCGTGGTCAAAGTGGAAAGCCCAGACATACTGCACAAGTCCGATGCCGGTTGCGTTAAATTGAACATTCGCAGCCCAAAGGAAGCGGAGGAGGCCTTCGACGCTATCTTCTCCAATGCGAAAGCCTATGATGCCAATGCAAGGATCGAAGGGGTCCAGGTTTGCGAAATGATGAAGCCGGGCACCGAGCTGATCATCGGCGTCAAGAACGACCCCCAATTCGGTCCCTGCGTCCTGTGCGGACTGGGCGGGATCTATGTGGAAGTGTTCAAGGATACAGCCCTGGGGCTTGCGCCTTTGTCGTCTGCCGAAGCCATGGACATGATCGATTCCCTTAAAAGCGTTCGCCTGTTGAACGGTTATCGGGGTCAGCCGGCGCTGGACAAAAAGGCTTTTGCCGACGCCCTGGTGGAGATCTCCCGTTTTGCCTGCGCCCATGCGGACGATATGGCGGAGCTGGACATCAATCCGGTATTTCTTTACGAAGAAGGCCTTTGCGCCGTGGACGCACTGTATATCAGGGGCTGATGCAACTGAATGCCTGATAAAACAAGGCCCGATCGTATCTGTGCGATCGGGCCTTTCGATTTTCAGTTTCATGATTTATGGCATACACTTCTGGATCTTCTCCTGATAGCTGAGCAGCAGCCGTGTAAAATGGTCCAGCTTCTCGGTCCAGCCCTCTTCCCTGAAGAAGGCGATGGCTACCACAGCATTCACCTGCCCGGTTCGATCGAAAATGGGAATGCCGGTGCCTACTACATCCAGATAGAGCTCGTCGACGCTGGTCACGAAGCCCTGGGCGCGGATCTTCGCGTATTCTTTTTTCAGCTCTTCTTTTGTCGTCAAAGTATTGTAGCAGGTTTTCTCGAAGACTTGTCCGTCCAGGATCCGGTCTACCGTTTCCTCGTTTTGATAAGCCATGATGCATTTCCCGTAAGATCCCTTGTTCGGCGGAAAATATTTTCCGGGGAAATCGTTGAATTTCATGGGCTGATGAAGCTCCACCTCCAGCAGGGACATGACTTTGTCGCCTTCCCGCACCGCCATGCCGACGGATTCCTTCGTGATTTCCGAAATTTCCACCAGGATCTCCATCACCTTGTCCTGATAGCTGTTGTTGTGGAGGTAGATCGTTCCGGCATGGTACGTGGCATGGCCGATCTGGTATTTGTCCCGCCTTTTGTCGTACTGGACATATTCCCTGTTCAGCAGGATCTGCAGAGTCCGGTATACCGTTGTCCGGTTGAAGCCTGTCGCCTTGACGATGTCGGTGACGGAAAAAACATAGGGCTCCGTGGCCAGAACCTCCAGGATCGTCAGGGCTTTGTCGATGCTGCCGATTTTATCGGGCGCTGGTGAAACAGGTTTTTTTTGCATAGTGACCTCGCTGGAAAAAATTCTGATTGAGCTTTTCATGGAAGTAGTATATCATAAAATCACAATATGAACAAGTGGTTCACATTGTGAACCGACAAATATTTCTTCTGCTTTCACTATCTTGGGGACTGCCCGGAGCGGTCAAGGATCGCGGCGACGCGACAGGACCGGAACAAATAGAGCACCCAGGGAAAGGTGCACACAGCGGCCACCAGGACGGTTGTGACGCTGACGCCCTGCTGCATCAGAAAATTCGCCGACATCAAGGTCGCAAAGCCTACATAGACCCAGCGAAATACGGCGCGGCGCTTCAGCAGCAGTAAAAGGGACACAGGCAACAGGAGCGACAGGAGGACATTCAACGCAACGAACCACCAGGAGGCGCCGGCCCGGATCAGGTTTCCGGCCAGCGTAAGACCGCCGGTGAGGTTGTACAGGGCGATGGGGCCGTGCATCAGCAGGAACACCAGGAGCCATCCCCGGAAGTTATTCAGGTTTTTGGGAGAATCGTTTTCCATAACAAGATTGTAGCACAGAACATTGCGGAGGTGAATCGATGAATCGCAAAGAGATCCAACAGCTGGTGGGAGCGGCCGAACGAAGGGACGCTGCCGGCTTTGAGGAAATCAATAATTATATTTTCCGGCACCCGGAGCTGGGACTTCAGGAGGACCTGTCGTCCCAATATCTGGCGGATTTCATGAGACGGAAAGGATTCGCCGTCACGATGCCCTATGCAGGGTTCGACACGGCGTTTCGCGCCGAATACGGGACCAAAGGACCGCTGTTTGCGTTTCTTGCGGAATACGATGCGCTCCCGGGCTATGGCAAAGCCAATAAGAACGGGCATGCCTGCGGCCACAATTGGATCGCCTCTACGGCCGCCGGTGCCGCCGTGGTCCTGGCCAACCTGGCTGATCAAGCGGAATTTCGAGTCGCTTTGATCGGCACCCCGGCAGAAGAGACCTACGGTGCCAAAGTGGAAATGGCGCGCCGCGGCGCTTTCGATGATGTGGATGTGGCTTTTCAGGCACACCTCTCTCATGCGACTGCGACCTGTTCGGTGGCCCTGGCCATGGACGCCCGCATTTTCGAGTTTAAGGGGAAAGCCTCCCATTCGGCCGGCGCTCCCTGGAACGGTATCAATGCCCTGGATGCAGTTCAGCTGCTATACGCCGGCATCAATGCTCTTCGACAGCATGTCAAACCAGACGTGAGGATCCACGGTATCATCACGGAAGGTGGCCAGGCAGCCAACATCGTCCCCGACAAAGCCAGCTGCCTGTTTTATATCCGGGCTGAAAACCGGAGTTATCTGAATACAGTCATTCCTCGAGTCGAAAACGTCGCCAGGGGGGCGGCCATGATGACCGGAGCAAAGCTGAAGATCAAGAATCCGGAGCTTCCCATGGACGACCTCATCAATCTTCCGGTACTTCAGGATCTGGCGGACATCTATTTTGAAGCCAACGGCGTCAAGCCCACAGTGACCCCGGAAATGGCTGCCCAGGCCGCCGGCTCCACGGATGTGGGAAATGTGAGCCACGTCTGTCCAACGGCCTATGTGGAGGTGGGTCTGGACGGTCCTGACGTCTTCTACGCCCATGAAGAAAGCGCTTTGAAACTGGTGGACGGTCCCGAAGCCAGAAAGAAAATGCATCAGACCATTTGCGCCATGACCGGTATGGCCTTGGACCTGGCCATCCGCCCCGAACAGATCGAAACAGCGAAGAAACAGCTGCAAGATAGAAAGTAATCACACAGGAGGAGAAAGAAATGAAGGAGAGCAAGACGAAAAAGAAGAAGTTCTCAATGCCCCATGCCTACGTGATCATGCTTATGATCATCGCACTCAGCATGGTGCTGACCTGGGTCCTTCCGGCAGGCAGTTTTGAGTACGAGTACAACGAAGCGCTCGACAGAGATCTGGTCGTACCCGGCAGCTATCAGCTGGCGGAGGAGAAATCGCCCGTAGGCCCCTGGGGAATGGTCATGTCCATCTTTGATGGCGTGGTGCAGGCCGGTGATATCATATTCTTTATACTTTTTGCGGCATCATATGTGTATGTTCTTTCGGAAACAGGAGCTCTGAATGCCCTCACCGGCGCCATGCTTCGCAAGCTGGGAAAAAAGGATCACCTGATCATTCCTCTTTTTATGGTTTTGTTCGCCATTGGCGGCACCACCATCGGCATGTACGAGGAGACCTACGGCTTGATACCTGCTTTCATGATCATTGCCGTAACACTGGGCTATGACCGGATCGTGGGCGGCGCCATCGTATTCGTGGGGGTGGCTACCGGATTCGCGGCCGCCATCCTGAACCCCTTCACCATCGGCATTGCAAGCTCCGTGGCCCAGGTTCCTCTGATTCAGGACAAAGTGACCATGCTGCGCGTGGTCGCCTTCGTGCTGTTCCTGGCCCTGAGCATCGCCTACACGATGCGTTATGCCAACAAAGTCCGCAAAGATCCGACCAAGAGCATCCTCTACGGCGATCCCAACGCCTTGCGGGGCTTGGAAAATGTTAAATCCAGAGACGAAGTCATCAATATGCCCTTTACAAAGGAACAAAAGTTGAGCCTGTTTGGATTTGTCCTGCTGATCGCCGGCATTGCTTTCGGCATCGTAGTCTACGGCTGGTATTTGACGGAGTTGGCTTCGCTGTTCTTCGTCTTTATGATTGCCACAATGATCATCAATAAGATGACGCTGAGCGAAATGGCTGACATGTTCGTGGACGGCTGCAAGAGTGCCATGTTCGGGGCCTTGCTGGTCGGGCTTGCCCGTTCCATTTCACTGGTCATGGAGCAGGGGCAGGTGATCGATACCGCCGTCAACTACCTGGCGGGTCTGGTGGGTAATCTGCCTTCGTCAGTCGCCGGTGTTGGCATGCTGACCGTCCAGAATTTCGTGAATTTCTTTATTCCTTCCGGCTCCGGCCAGGCAGTGGTCATGATGCCGATCATGGCGCCGCTGGCGGATCTGGTGGGGCTGTCCCGAGAACTGGCAGTCGTAGCCTTCCAGTTCGGCGATGGATTTTCCAACATGTTCTGGCCCACGGCTGTGGCCACGGAATGCGGCATCATGGGCATCGGCATGGACAAGTGGTACAAATTCATTACGCCGCTGTTCGGCATGATGTTCCTGCTGCAGGCCGTGCTCATCGTTGCGGCGGTTGCCTGGGGCGTGTAGCCGGAGCGGAGAAGAGAAGCAATAACGATCCTTTCGGGCCGGAAGCCGCGCAGTGGTTTCCGGCCCTTCTGTTTACAACCGGGAAAAGAGGGTTGTAATGAAGGATAAAATGATGTAGTATATAATCATTCTATGAACAAAGTGTTCACATTATGAACATTCCCTGACTTTGACGCAGCAGACGATCCCGGATCGAGAAGGAGGACTCATGATCAAGGCCAGACATCTGGAGAAGGGGCACACCATCGGTGTGATTTCTCCGGCAAGCCCCTCGGCGACCCGGAGCGAGATTCCCCGGGCGGTCGAATACATCGAAGCCCTGGGGTACCGGGTCGTGCTCGGAAAAAACGTCAACAAATGCCACGGCTTTACAGCGGCCTCGGAGGAAGAACGCGCCGACGATCTCAACGAAATGTTTCGGAGGGATGACGTCGACGCGATTTTTGCGACCCAAGGCGGCTACGGGTCCGCTCAGATCATCGATTGGATCGATTATGACGCGATCGCGCGCAACCCTAAGATATTTACCGGCTTCAGCGATCTTACCTCCCTGCACCTGGCCATCGGACGCTTTGCGGGGCTGGTCACGTTCCACGGGCCGGGCATGTCCCGCTTCAACACACAGGATCTGACGGACTATACGAAGGAGTACTTCTTCAAGGCTGTCTCCCAGACATCGCCTGTAGGAGAAATCCCCCTGGCGGATCCCAAGAAATGGGCTTATACCATAGCGCCGGGATCTGCCGAAGGCATCCTGACGGGTGGAAACCTGACACTGATGTGCGCCAGCCTGGGCACCAGGTACGAGATCGATACGACCGGAAAGATCCTGCTGCTGGAAGAGGTCGAGACGGAACCCTGGATCATCGACCACAGTCTCTCCCACCTGCGCAACGCAGGAAAGCTCAAGGATGTGGCGGGCGTGGTGATCGGCGAGTGCAAAGACTGCGTCCCCAGAAAGCTCGACCCGGGGTTTTATTCCGACGTAAGCGCCGAAGAAGTGTTTGAGTATTATCTGAAAGACCTGGGCGTGCCCGTTTTGTACGGTCTGCCGCTGGGCCACACCGAAGATTTGGCGACGTTGCCCATGGGCGTGGCGGCCAGACTGGACGCCGGTCGCAAGGAATTTGAGATTCTTGAAAGCGGAGTGCTTTAGAGATAGAAATCCAATGCTGTACGTTTTCCCAATTAAATTAAGGAGGCAAGTCCAATGAATGCGAAAAAAGCAATCGCTGTTCTGCTGACCCTGGCCATGCTGTTTTCTGCAGCGGGCTGCGGAGGTGGCGGAGCTGCAGAGGAAAGTCGCACCTTTACCTTCGCGCTGTCCGAGGAGGTGGATACCCTCAATCCGCTTTCGTCCTGGATGGCGGTATCTTTTGAACTGCTGCTGCTGATCTATGACCCTCTGGTCCGGTATGATACCGAATTGGAGCGCCTGCCCTGCCTGGCGGAAAGCTGGGAGGTTTCCGATGACCAGCTCACCTGGACCTTCCATCTGGCCGAAGGCGTCACCTGGCACGACGGGGAGCCCTTCACCTCCGCGGACGTGAAGTTTTCCTATGAACTGTTTACCGCCCAGGAAGCGTATATGTATGCGGGATACAACGAAGGCATCACAGAGATCAGCTGTCCCGACGATTACACCGTGGTCATGACTACCGACGCGCCCAAGGCCAATATGCTGATGAACACCTCACCCATCGTCCCCAAGCACATTTGGGAAGGACTGGAGGATCCTTACAATTACGGAAATGAACAGCCCATCGGCACCGGACCGTTCAAATTCGATTCCGAAGGAGAAGGCTTTATCAAGCTGACGAAGAATCCGGATTACTTCCAGGAGATCCCGGGGGATATCGAAAACATCGTTTTTGTGCTGTATGAAAATGCAGACACGGCAGCCCAGGCTCTCCTGCTGGGCGAGGTGGACGGAACCAGCGGCCTGACGGCGGCCCAGATCGAGCAGATGGACAGCGCCGAAGAGGTGGACCTGGTCCTGGCCGACATTCCGGGCTTCTCCTATATCGCGATCAACACCTGGCCTGAATCCGAAGTGCCCGATGCCCATCCGTTGCTCAAGGATAAGACGGTCCGCTACGCGCTGGAGTACTGCACGGATAAGCAAAAGATCGTCAGCATGGCCTATGGCGATGCCGGCGATGCGGGCACTACCATCATCAATCCCGGCGACAAGTATCACTATGAACCCACGGCGGAAGAACTGCGGACCTACGATCCGGATAAGGCTGCCGCTCTTCTGGAGGCCGCCGGATACAAAGATACCGACGGAGACGGCATCCGGGAAGCTGCAGACGGGACAAAGCTGTCCTTTGAGCTGATCGCCATCGCCGATAATACACCGGAAGTGAAGACGGCTCAGATGATGGCCGCAGGCTGCGCCCTGGCCGGCATCGAGCTGAAGCTGGTCACCATGGACAGCGGCGCCCTTACAGACGTGATCTACGAGGGTGGCTATGATCTTTACATTTGGGGTTGGGGCGCCGATGTGGATCCCTCGGTGATCACCCGGATCTTTGTGACCGACGAATGGTGGAACCTGAACGAGACCGGTTTTTCCAACGCCCGGTACGACGAGCTGTTCTACGAGCAGATGACGACCATGGACGAAGAAGCGCGGATCGCCATGGTTCAGGAAATGCAGAAGATCGCCTACGAAAACGGCCACTATATCGTCTACATCTATGACAATTACATTCAAGCCATCCGTTCGGACCGCTGGACGAACTACGTTCAGGTGCCGCCGGGCGTCGGTGGATTGTTCCTGAACATGACGGCGTGGAACTACATGAACATGAAGGCTGCCCAGTAGCAGCCCGTCAGAGGCAGGCGGCGGGAACCGCCGCCTGCTTTGCAAAGGAAAGGCTATGAACAAGAAGCGTATCCTCAAAAAGCTCTTTTATGCCGCCATCACGATTTTTTTCGTGCTGGTCTTCAACTATTTTCTTTTCCGGATCCTGCCTGGGGATATCCTGAGCATGCTGGCCCGCAGCGGAAAAACCACGCCGGAGATGCTGGCCGGCATCCGGGAATTGTACGGGCTGGACCTGCCCTGGTACCAGCAGTTCTTTGTATATTTGCAAAATCTCTTCACCGGAGATCTGGGTATGTCTTTCATGTATAAAAAACCGGTGGTCGAGGTGATCGGCTCCAGGATCCTGCCCACGGTGATCCTGCTGGGCGTTGCAGAGATCCTGGCGATCGTGGTGGGCATCATCTTTGGGATCATTTCCGCCTGGAAGCGGGGCAAAGCTTTGGATACCGGACTTTTGAGCGCCTCGCTGCTGCTGTATTCTATGCCCACGTTCTGGCTGGGGATGATGCTCATTCTGATCTTTTGTGTTCAATTGCGCCTGTTTCCCATCAACGGCATGGTGACACCGGGCAGGGTCTTTGCGGACACCTGGGCTTACATCAACGATGTGGTGCGGCATATGATCCTGCCCATGGCCTGCATGGCCCTGGTGATGATCGGCGAATACGCCATTACCATGCGCAGCACCATGATCGATGTCCTGTCGGAAGACTATATCACAACAGCGAAGGCTAAGGGGTTTACCAACGGATATGTGCTGCGGCGTCATGCCATGCCCAATGCCATGCTGCCCATGATAACGCTGATCGCCATCAATTTGGGTCTGATCGTGGGGGGCGCCATCCAGATCGAGACGGTATTCTCCTGGCCGGGCCTGGGCAATTTGATGTACAACGCGCTGGTGAACCGGGATTATCCCCTGCTCCAGGGCGTCTTCCTGCTCACCACCGTCACCGTGATCCTGGCCAATTTTCTGTCGGATATCCTTTACGAAGTAGCGGATCCCCGGGTCCGAAGCATGGGGGACTGAGGGATGAGCGGAAATCGTGTAAAAGCAAATCTGCGCAGGCGCAAGATCAAAGCCTTTGTCAGCCAGGTCCTGGCCAATAAAATGGCGTTGTTCGGCACGGTCGTGCTGCTCCTCTTTGTTCTTGTGGCGCTGTTCGGCCCGCTGTTTGTCCCCTTCAGTGTGCTGGAATTCGGAGAAGTTGAGGATATCCTGAATCCGCCGGGCCCCGGCCATCTTCTGGGCACCGACGATATGGGACGGGATGTGCTGGGCTATCTGATCGCAGGCTCCAGGATCTCACTGCTGGTGGGATCCCTTGCCACCGGGATATCCATGGTGATCGGGACCATGATCGGCATCGTTTCGGGCTACAGCGGCAAAGCTGTGGACAATATCCTGATGCGGATCACCGACTTCTTTCTGGTGATCCCCTGGCTTCCCCTGATGATGGTGTTGGCGGCCATTTTAGGGACAAGCATCTGGAACATTATCCTGGTGATCGGCGTAACGAGCTGGGCCGGAACGGCCCGGGTCGTGCGGGCTCAGACGCTTTCGGTGCGGGAACGTCAGTTCGTGGAGCGGACCGTTTCCATCGGCGCGGGCAGCCGCCATATCATGATACGCCACATCCTGCCCAACGTGTTTCCGCTGGTCTTTGCCAACACGATCCTGATCGCTGCGGCGGCCATCACCTCGGAAACGACCCTGAGCTTTCTGGGCCTGGGAGATCCGGCCCACGCCAGCTGGGGCATGATGCTGCACTATGCCTTTGAAACAGGCGCGACCAGCACCGGCGCCTGGTGGTACTTTCTGCCGCCGGGCATATGCGTTGTGGCCGTAGTGCTGGCCTTTACGCTCATGGGGTACGCTTTCGACGAGATCCTGAACCCCAAGCTGAAAGAGAGGTGAGGGGATGAAGCTGCTGGAAGTGAAGAACCTGAAAACCTACTTCAAAACCTCCAAGGGCATGCTCAAGGCCGTGGACGACGTGAGTTTTGATCTGGAACACGGCGAGGCCCTGGGGCTTGTGGGAGAATCGGGCTGCGGCAAGACGACCAGCGCTCTTTCCATCGCCCGTCTTCTGCCCAGGGAGGGCCGGATCGTGGGAGGCGAGATCCTTCTGGACGGCCGTGATGTGATCACGGCATCGGAGAGAGAGCTGCGCCGCCGGCGGTGG
>CALLHZ010000088.1 GCA_938009115.1 uncultured Clostridia bacterium | reverse complement strand
CGTCCGACTCCGCGCCACGGACCAGAACGGTTTGTTCTTTGAAAAATCCTTTACGATCACCATCAACGATCTCAATGAAGCCCCGACGAATATCCTCCTGTCAAACGCCAGTGTAGACGAAAATGTGGCGGCAAATACTGTGGTAGGCGCTTTGACCGCCGATGATCCCGACACAGGAAATACTTTCACCTATACCCTCGTAGCCGGAGCCGGAGATACGAACAACGCCTCCTTCAACATCAGCGGCAGCAATCTTCGCATCAGCAACAGTCCTGACTATGAGGCAAAGAGCAGCTATTCGGTGCGCATCCGGGTAGCGGATCAAGGCAGCCTGCATTTTGAAAAAACTTTCACGATCACCGTTTCAGACCTGAGCGATGCCCCCACGGACATCACCTTGTCGATATCTTCCGTGAACGAAAACGCAGCGCCGAACACCACCATAGGCACTTTGAGCACCACGGATCAGGATACGGCCGGCGACTTTACCTACACGCTGGCAGCGGGGACCGGCGACACCGATAATGCCGCCTTCAACATCAGCAGCAATGCCCTTCGCTTCACCAACAGCCCCGACTTTGAAACGAAAAGCAGCTACAGCGTGCGCATTCGCACCACAGATATTGACGGGCTCACGTATGACAAGGCCTTTACCATCACGATCAACGATTTGAACGAAGCTCCTGCCGACTTGAACCTGTCAAGCAGTGCCGTCAACGAAAACGTGGCCGCGAACACGGTGGTCGGCGCGCTGAGCGCCGTCGATCAGGATGCGGCGAATACCTTTTTCTATACCCTTGTTGCCGGAGCCGGAGATACGAACAACGCTGCGTTCAATATCAGCGGAGCGAATCTTCGCATCACAGGCAGTCCCGACTACGAAGCAGCCGGCAGTTATTCCGTGCGGATCAGGACCACAGATCAAGGCAGTCTGTATTTCGAAAAAGCTTTCACGATCACCATCAACGACTTGAACGAAGCGCCCACGGATATCAGTCTTTCAAATAACGCCGTGGATGAGAATCTGGGCGCAAACGCTGCCGTCGGAACGCTGGGGACCACAGACCCCGACAGCGGAAACACCTTCACCTACACCCTTGTTGCCGGAGCCGGAGATGACGACAATGCTGCGCTCAACATCGACAGCACCACGCTTCGTCTCACAGGCAACCCGGACTATGAAACCCAAAACACTTATTCCGTACGTATCCGCACCACAGATCAGGGCGGATTGTATTGGGAAGAAATCTTTTCCGTGACTGTCAACGACCTGAACGATCCTCCCGTGATCACCTCGGGCGCCACGGCGAATTTTGCCGAAAACGGTATCGGCACGGTCTACACGGCAGCGGGAACCGATCCCGAATCGGACGGCCTGACCTGGAGCCTGGGCGGGACCGACGCAGCTCTGTTCACCATCGACAGCGCAGCCGGGACCCTCACGTTCCTCGCTGCTCCGAATTTTGAGGATCCCCAGGACAGCGGTCTGGATAATGTGTACGATCTGACACTGACCCTCACCGATGACGGTAGCGGAAATTTGACGGACACAACCCCGCTGTCTATTACGGTCACCGATGTGAACGAAGCCCCTGTCATCTTCTCGGTCGCCACGGCCAGCGTGGTGGAAAACACAACGGCAGTGCTCACGGCAGCTGCCACGGATCCCGACGGAGATGCCATCGTCTGGAGTATCAGCGGCGGCGCAGACCAGGCCCTTTTCACCATCGATGCGGGGACCGGCGCCCTGGCCTTCGCAGCAGCCCCGTCCTACGGGATTCCTGCCGACGCCGACGCCAACAACACATACCTCCTTGATATCACTGCAGACGACGGCGCTTTGACTGCGACCCTGTCGATGACGGTCACCGTCACCCGGCGCAGTGGCGGCTCTTCGGGGTCGACAACGACAGACAGCGCTGTGGTGGAAGTGAATGGCGAACGCCAGGATGCGGGGCAGACCGACACCCGGACCGAAGGCGGGACCACGACGACCACGATCACCGTGGATGATACAAAGCTGAATAACATCCTGGAACAAAAGGGCAACAATGCCACGGTCACCCTTCCCGTCTCAGCAGGCTCCGATGTGGTGGTCGGCCAGCTCAACGGCCAGACCGTCAAGACCATGGAAACCAAATCGGCAGTCCTGGAGATCAAAACCGACACGGTCACCTATATCCTGCCTGCCGCTCAGATCAACATCGATGCTGTCTTGGGGCAAATTGGCGAAAATGTGTCGCTCCAGGACATCATCGTGAGCGTGAAAGTGGCCGAACCCTCCGCAGACACGGTCAAGATCGTCGAAGACACCGCAAACCAGGGCGGCTACCAGATCGTCGTAAAGCCGGTCCAGTTTGAGATCACTTGCACCAGCGGCGACAAGACAGTCCAGGTTTCGCGCTTCAACGGTTATGTGGAGCGCACGGTGGCCATTCCCGACGGAGTGGATCCTTCCAAGATCACCACCGGTATCGTGCTCAACGAAGACGGAACCTTCCGCCATGTGCCGACTCAGATCATCATGATCGACGGCAAATACTACGCCAAGATCAACAGCCTTACCAACAGCGTCTACTCCGTCATCTACAACCCGGTGAGCTTTACCGATGTGGCGACCCACTGGTCGAAGGAGGCCGTCAACGACATGGGCTCCAGAATGGTGGTCACGGGCGCCGGCAGCGGCTCTTACGAGCCGGACCGGAACATGACCCGGGCGGAATTCGCCACCATCATGGTGCGGGCGCTGGGACTTTCCGCCAACGACAGCGCAAGCAGCTTTGGCGATGTCCGGTCTGCTGACTGGTTCCGGGGGTATGTGAATACCGCAGGCGCCTACGGCATCATCACCGGCTACAACAGTTCGCGCTTCGGCCCCCAGGATACCATTACCCGGGAACAAGCCATGACCATGATCGCAAGAGCGATGAAGCTGACAGGACTGTCCGCTGTTCCCACCGATACGGAGCAGGTTGCGCTGCTTTCCGCTTTTAGCGACAGCAACCAGCTGTCGGCCTATGCCAAAGCCAGCGCCGCCGCATGCCTCAAGACCGGCATCGTGACCGGCAAGACCGCCACGGCCATTTCGCCGGGCACCCCGGTCACCCGGGCCGAAGTCGCCGTCATGGTCCGCCGGCTCCTGCAGCAGTCCGGATTGATCTGATCCCAAAATCAAAGAGGCCCTGTGCATACGCCGATCGTATGCACAGGGCCTTTTCAATTGAACGGTTAAACGAAATAGTCGATATGCTGCACCGTGCCCGCTGCGCCGCTCTCCTTGAGGTAAATGCCGGTTTTCGCAAGCTCGGCCAACGACGCGTTGCTGCTGTCTTTATAAGTGAACCCGGTATCGATGTGGCCCAGGTAGATTGCGCCGATCCCCGCTTCTGCAATCGCCAGAAGCTGGTCATTGCCAAATTCATCCTTCGTCCAAACAGACAGTTTTTGAAAAACAGCATCCGCCTCGTCGATCCAGTTGTTTCCGTCCGCATCATGCTCGGCCAGCTCGGCAAACCCGTTCCCGCTGTTGGGGCCGAACAGCTCGCTTCCATTGTTGATTTTGCCGTCGCCGTTATGATCCAGGGCCAAAAACCCGCTTCCCTGTGAAAGAAAGTGGATCTCCTCCTCTGTTCCGTCCGAATCCAGGTCAAAACGGATCTTCAGCTCGGACAGGCCGGCCGAAGGAACATCGAGGTTGATGACCAAAGGATCCACTTTTGCCGCGCCCAGCTGCAAACTGAACGTCTCCTGGAACGCAAAGCTTCTTGACAGATTTATGGCAAGGTCAAAGGTGATCTCTTTTCCGTCCGAGGTTCGGACAATGCCTTGAGACGAGTAGGCCATGGATTCGGTTTCCTGATAGCTGCCGGCATAGCTGTAGGAAAGACCAAAGCCCGATGACGCGGCTCCCGGCTGCAGCCCGCTGCTGTTTGCGAAAATCTTCAGACTTGGCGCAGAATGGACTTCTGCGGTAGGGATTTCAGGGATCCGTATTTTTACTTTTTTGTGAAACAGTTTCTGGAGAAAGGTTTCCAGCAGTTTGATTTTCAGTTCGTCCTCTGCGCTGAGGGACATCTCGTCGCACTCGGATAACGAGGAGGACTCGTCAAGGCCTTGGGCTTGCACGCCCCTTTGCTTGCTTTCTTCGGAAAGCATCAGTACGTCCTGCCCGGTATTGTTCCAGACATTCAGAGATTCCGATTCTTGCTTGTGTGCAGCAAAAGAATACCTGCTGTTCATATTGATCTGGGATTCTGCGATCCGCATGGTACGCCTCTTTGTTTTCGATGACAATAACCTACAACGTACATGTCGGACGAAGACCCAAAATCTTTAGCGCTTTTCTGTATAACTTTTTAATACTTCATCGGGATCAATTCGGAATATTCCGATATATCCGCATCCCGCAGGAACAGGTGAATGATCCGCTGTCCCAGAGGATCCAACAAAGGTGTATCGAATTTCTCGACTTCTTTCTTGAAAAATTCGGTCAGGATCCTCGCCCCTTCATCGTAACCCTCCAGTCCGATCTCCGATTGGGTTTCCGGCTGCAAGAATGCCTTGCGAATGTAGTGCCCGTCCACCTTCAGGGAATCCAGAGCATACCCCAGCAGCTTGCAGCGAGCCGGGATCAAATGCTCCGGCTTGAATTTCGCGCTCCCTCTCCGGGCGATATATTCCCGGGCGATCCATTGGGGCATAAACCCGACCCGATAGGCGCCGATATGCTGGTTGGGGATCAGGACGTACCGGGTGCTTGTGGACCGGGTGATCTGAGCCAGGAGCAAATTCGCCTGCTCTACCATTTTGCCCGTAGCAAAAGGCCAGTAGGAACCCACGCCTTCGCTGCTCATGCCTGCGGTATCCGTGATGCTGGGATTATTGTGCCCTCTGGGGGCAACCAGCCGCCACAACCACGCTATGGCCGGCGGCAGGATATGAAACATGCCAAGGATCCCATAGGACGGATCTTCCTTGGTGCAGGGCGGCGTGCGAACGCCGAAGCTGCGCACATCGACTTCCACCGGCTCGCTTATCACGCCGGGGGCCAAATGGCGGGGCAGGATCACCCGGGGATTCGGACAAGGCGTGCCGTCGGAATCTAGCGTGTGCTCCCAGACAAGGCAGGTCGAACGGGGAACGGCTTCAAGATTCAGAAAAATCAACGGCTCAGATGGCTGTGTGAATATTTTCTCGTAGCGCGGCGTAACGCCGTAGCCCGTAATGTGGTCCAATCGCAGAAACCACCCCTGCTCCGCATCCTTGACCACCAGCTTTTTGCTGTTGTTCTGCATGTCGGGATGGCAAAGCGCCATATCATCGGTAACGGGGCGAAGCTCGCAGGTTTCCTTCAGGTCGATGTAGGTTTTTTCTCCCGTCACGGTGTTCTGCCCCAAAAGGATCCGTCCGTCCATCTCCTTGTGGATGTTCTCGATCATCTCGCTTTTTCCGCCGCCGGAGGCGCCTTCGTGCATGATGACGATCTCATTGTCGTAGGGTGTGATCACTTTGACCGTAGAAGCATGAACGGTCACCCAGCCTTCGTTTTCACCGATATTCAGCAAAACGCCATAGATCCCCTTTTTCGCGCTGGGGCCCGGATATAAGTTGTAGGAATACAGCTCATGGATCTCTGGCAGCCTGTTGTGGATCACGATCTGTTTGCCTTGGAAATGGGTGTGCCGGAAGGGCGGCGCAAGAAAAACAACAGCTTTGGGACAAAAGATATTTTCAACTTCTCTGATGTTGACAAAGCCCTGTAGATCTCCCAGACCGCAGGCAAAAAACGCCGCGTTGACTGGCGCGATCAGCAAAGCGTCGTAACCGTACTCCGGTCCGCCGGCCTTGAAAGGCATCACGATCAGGTCTTGTTTTTTCAACCATTCAAAGGTGGCGCTGCGCAGCGGTTCGAAGTCCTGGTTATATACATCGTCATATTTGGGTTTGTCCGTATCGTTGTCGTCGGCCACCAACAGACAATCAGGATCCCGTCTGCGCATGTAATCATCCGGATAGTTGACCACCGCGCCGTTTTTGCAGTGCGTTACCGTGGCTTCCTTGACGATGCCGATGCCTTCCACCTCATATTCGACATCAAAAATATCACTGGGCGGCGTTCCGTAGGAAAGCGCCAGCATTTCTTCTCTGGAGGCGGGGCATAAGACAGATTTGCTGTTTTCGATGATGTCTGCAACGTACTGGGGCAGCTTGCATTTGCTGATGAACTCTTTCATGGCCAGACCTTTCTTTGTCAACCGGCATCGAACGCTTTCCTCGAGGCCGGTTTGAAATATAAACTCAATGATAAGGTCTTTACGGATTTTTTGCAAGCATTCATTTAACGATCCGGCTCATTGATGGCAGCAGTATCACCGTAGTCCACAGAATCGATGAACAACTGCGCGATCTCGGGATCGAACTGCGTGCCGGCGCATCTACGGATCTCCTCGATCGCCTCCATGTGAGACATGGCCTTCTGGTAGACCCTGTCTTCGGTCATGGCGTCGTAGGCGTCCACGACGGATATGATCCGGGAGATCACAGGGATCTCCTTGCCCTTGAGGCCTTGCGGATACCCGTTGCCGTCCCACCGCTCGTGATGCCCCAGGATATAGGTTGCGATCGGAGCCAGATTCGGAGAGGACATGGCGATCCGGTATCCGATCTCGGGATGCTTCTTCATTTCGATCCATTCCTCAGGAGTCAGCCTGCCGGGTTTCTTTAAAATCCGCTCTGCCACGCCGACCTTGCCGATATCGTGGAGTGTCGCCAGCAGTTCGATCTGATCCAGCTCGATCGGTGACAGGTTGAGGACCAGGCCAACCTTTCTGGACAGCCGTGCCAACCGTTCCGAGTGTTCTTTGGTTTCATGGCTTTTCTCCAGCATCGTGGCGCTGATCGCAGAGATGATGGCGCTGTAGGAACTGCTTTTTTCCAGCAGCTTGCGTTGGTTCATGTAATCCTCAGCCTGCTTGGCAACCTGGGCGATATCCTCGCCTTCCGATTCCTTTGTCGCTGCGCCTAAAGACAAATTGATATGAAAAGCCTTGTTGGAAATTTGCAGGTTATATTGCCTGCAGGCGTCCTGGATCCGGCCTACCAGGCTCACCGCCGTCTTTAAGCCGGTCCTGGGCAAGAGCAGCGTGAATTCGTCACCCCCCGTCCGGGCAAGAATATCCCCCTCCCGGCAACAGCTGCGGAGAATATTTGCGGATTCGGCAATGATCTTGTTTCCCTCCCTGGCTCCAAAGGAATCATTGATAAGCTTCAGACCGTTGATGTCGGCAGTGATCACCGACAGCGGCAATTGCTCCGGCGTATCGATGCGTTTCAGCGCCGCCTCGTAGAATCTGCGGTTGTACAGATCTGTCAGCTGATCATGATTGTTGATGTAGATCAGGTTCTCCTCCGCCCGTTTGCGCTCGGTAATGTCTTGGATCGTGCCGGCGCTTCCCGTTGGGCTGCCGTATTCATCCACTACTGGCCCCACGCGAAAATCGATCATCCCGGCTTCACCGTTCTGCCGGGTGATATGCAGCTCCGTCGCCTTCACAGATCCTTCTGCCGCCGCTTGCTGGTATGTTTCCAGCACATGGTGTCTTTCCTCAGGATCGATAAAGGAAAGGAGATCGTCAAACCCTCCGGAAGATACCTTTTCTGCGATCCCGAATATGTGGGCGCATTCATCGGAAAGTGTCAGCCTGTTGCTGTTTCCGTCATAGTCAAAGCTGCCTACATGAGCGATACTTTGTGCGGACCGGAGGTTTTGTTCACTTCTTCGAAGGTCTTCCAGCAGCTTCACCCGCTCTGTTATGACTTCCGTATACACTATGATCCCGCCGATGGTTCCGTCCGCTTCGTACCAGGGACGGCATTCCCAGCGAGTCCATTCCACGGATCCATCCTCTCGTACGAACATGTCCTTCTCTGCGCTGGAGGTTTCTCCCCTCAGCGCCTTTTGATGGACGTCTCTCCACTTTTGAGGCAAGTCTGGAAATACTTCATAGTGGTGTTTCCCTATAATATCTTTGTCCTGAATGCTGTAGTCGCTCAGATATCGCTGGCTGACATACAGATAATTCAAATTCCTGTCATGGACAGCGACGGCGCTCCGGTTGTGCTCAATGATATAACGCATCAGGTCGCGAGAATGGACCAGTGCGTCTTCTGCCTGCTTGCGGGCCGTAATGTCCGTGTCGCTGCCCCGGTACCCGCGAAGATTTCCGTCTTCTCCAATAATCGGGAGGCCGCTGGTCGACAGGATCCGTACAGCGCCATCCTTTGTTGTGGCATCATTCTCCAGGTCCCGGAATCGATCCTTGCGCCCAAAAGTGGCGAATGCATCTCTTTTGAGTGCCTCGCGTTTTTCTTCAGGACACAGGTCGTAAAAATATTTTTTCCCGATCAATTCCTCCGGATGATATCCCAGCACGATTTCGCAGACATGATCCACGAAGGTATACAAACCCTGGGCGTCTACTTCCCAGGTGAAAGTGCGGCTCTGTTCGCTGAGCTGCCGGTAGCGCTCTTCGCTTTCCACCAGGGCCTTTTCGATTTTTCTTTGCTCTGTGATGTCCTGCAGAATGCAATGCGTCTGCTTGAAGGCGCCGTCGGCGCCATAGCCGATTTTGCCTTCGAATGCTATAAAACGGCACGCTCCGTCTTTTCGCAGCATTTCAAACTCGCTGTGGACCTGCCCCCGGGCTTTGAAGACCGGGAAGCGCTGGCGAAACGTTTCAACATATTCCGGACATAAGAAATCGCCGAACCAACGCCCGATCACTTCCTCTTTTCGATAGCCGAACGTATCGAGCCACTTCTGGTTCACGTCAATAAAATACCCCTCGGCATCCAAAGACTGATAGCCGAGAGGCGCCTTGTTAAAAAGGAGCTGGAATTTTTCTTCGCTCTGCGCAAGCTGAGCCTGATTTTCCAGCAGCGCCCGTTCCCGCTCCCGGATCACATCATTGAGGGACATCTGTTCCATCTTTTCAGCCGTCAGATCGATGATCATCTGGATGATGTCCAGCAGGAAATTCATGGCGATTTCAACTTTTTCCCTGGAAACGACCGGGACTTTTGCAAGTGCTGCCAGATAGGATCGCTCGTCGAATCCATGGGCGGCCGCCTGTCTTTTAAAAAAGGCGAGGTCGGGATGCTCAAAAAAGAACTGCCCGGAGTACAGGTTTGCGATGTGTTCGCCGCGAATCACGATCGGCGCCCGTACGTCCACCAGACCGTTGATACATTGGTAAAAATGATATTTCTCGCCGTCCTTCGCATCACCGGCGAGGTCGATATCGCTGATCCTGCAATTCGCGGCAGTGTCGGGATGGACTCGGTGGTAATCCGTACAAATTTCCCGCCAACCCGACTGGGACAGGATGTTTCCGTCAAGATCCAAAATGGCAGTGACAAAACCTGTCGTCCGGTTGAAATCTTCCAACAGGGCGTTTGCTTTTTCGAACTCGAAATAGTCCAGGATCTTCGACCGCATCGCTGTCTCCTTCTGCCATTTGCTTAAGCGGCACTTTTATCCATATTATTTCAAGTCGTCGAAGGTTGCAAGCAGCAATTCCTCGAGCTTTTCCTTTACTCAATTTCTTGAGTTTTCCTTGACAAAAGAAACTGACTGGGAAATGGGCATGTCTTAAAAATAGGTTTTGTTTGAACGCTGCATATTAATATGCCGTAAAATGCTGCATGTCAATATAGTTATTCGGCCATAAATGATGCATTTGCATTGACGCTCCTCAGCAAATCCTTTGTAGGCTATGCAGAACACATAGAAATGAATTCTCTTGATTTTAAAGAATTTCTTTGGGCAAACGGCTTCACAGAAGAACCTGTGGCTGACATAAGGGATTACTTTGATAAACGCGAACGCGTCCCGGCAGCTATGCACGGAAATTTGGCGGTAGTATTATGTGGCTTTATGATGTAGGCGGAACAGCAACTGTCGACAGCCTTCCGTTATACATGGCAATGTTTTTATAACTGCATTCTTACGCAGTGATTCTGCTCGGAAGTCCCCAGGACTTTTCCGCCACGGTCGCGCCCTTTCGGGTTCGATCCCCCGAATATACCCGACATAAAACCGGAAGTCTTTCGACTTCCGGTTTCCTTGGTGGAGAATAGGGGGATCGAACCCCTGACCTCATGATTGCGAACCATGCGCTCTCCCAGCTGAGCTAATTCCCCGTATGAGCGGGGCTTTCCGGAGCCCCGCTTGAATATGTTACATCATTTTTTTAATATCTGCAAGCAGGGAATCCACATTTTCTTCTTTTGTGGCCCAGGAGGTGCAGAAACGGATGGCGCTGTGCCCTTCGTCGATGCGCTTCTCATAGGAAAAGCCGTAGTTTTCGGCGATCCGGGGCAGCAGTTCATCCGGGAAAATCGGGAATTGCTGGTTGGTGGGACTGTCAATGAGGAAAGAAATGCCCATGGCAGTCAGACTATTTTTGATTTTCATGGCCATGGCGATAGCATGACGGGAAAGCTTCATATACAAGTCATCGGTAAACAGACCGATAAACTGCAGGGCCAGCAGCCGGCCCTTGGCAAACATACCGCCGTTTTGCTTGATGATGTAGCGGAAATCTTTTTTCAGCTCTTCGTTCCGGATCACGACAGCCTCGCCGAACAATGCGCCCTGCTTGGTGCCGCCGATATAAAATACGTCGCAGGTCTCCGCAAGGAAAGGCAGATCCAAATCGTTGCCGGGTGCCGCAAGACCATAACCAAGCCGTGCGCCGTCCAGGAACAAGTACAAGCCGTACTCGTCGCAGACGCGGCGCAGCTCCGACAGCTCCTGCCTGGTATAGATGGAACCCAATTCCGTCGGGCTGGACACATAGACCATTTTCGGTTGTACGGTATGCTCGAAGGACTCGTCATGAAAGTGCTCATAACAGTACGCTGCCACCTGCTGTGCGTTGATTTTTCCGTTTTCGCCGGGCAGAGCCAGAACCTTGTGGCCGTGGGCCTCGATGGTCCCTGTTTCGTGCCGGTTGATATGACCGGTGTCTACGGAAATCACACCCTGATGGGTCCGAAGCGCCGCAGAAATGACCGTCATGTTAGTCTGGGTCCCGCCGACCAGGATGTGCACATCCACAGCTTCGGTCCCGCAGGCCTGGCGGATGAGACGCCTGGCTTCCACAGTATACCGATCCTCGCTGTAGCCTTCGTGCTGTTCCAGATTGGTTTCGTTGAGCAGCTTCATGATGGAGGGATGTGCACCTTCGTTGTAATCGCAGTAGAACATGATCATGATATCGTTTCCCTTTCTTTCTCTTTCCTCTATTTCGCCCAGGCGCCCTCCCAGACGATCTTCCTGTAATTGTTTCGGTCTGTATCTCCCTCGGTGCTGAAGCACAGCACACTGGACCCTGCATTCAGTTCCAGCTTGTCGCGCAGATCGTTGTATCGCTCATCGGTCATCAAGGCATAGCACAAGCCAAGTCCCACGGCGCCGGATTCGCCGGAAATGACGCGCGGGTCCCCGGAGACGGGAGCCGTCAGGATCCGCATGCCCGTGGCGGTGATGCTGTCCTCCAGGGAAACAAACCCCCAGGCATGGTCCCTCAGGGTGGGCCAGCCCAGATTCGTGGGTTCGCCGCAGGCAAGGCCTGCCATGATGGTGTCCATTTCGCCGCCTACCAGATGAAGCGTCCCGTCGTTTGCTGCTGCAGTGCGATAGTAGCAGTCCGCCTGTTCCGATTCCAGGATCACGATCTTCGGGCAGTCCGCTCCATAGGCATCAGCCAGAAAACCCGTGACTGCAGCAGCCATGGAGCCAACGCCGGCCTGGAGAAACACGTGGGTGGGTTTGGTTTTCTGAGACTCCAGTTCCTCGAAGCACTCCAGTGCCATCACCGCATAGCCCTGCATGATCCAGAGCGGGATGTCGGTGTACCCTTCCCAGTCTTTGTCCTGGACCGTCACCCAGCCGTTCTTTTCGGCAAGGGCTGCAGCCATACGGATCGTGTCGTCGTAATTCAAGTCTGTGATCTCGGCCTCCGCGCCCAGCGCCCGGATGTTGGCCAACCGCTCCGGAGACGAACCCTTGGGCATAAAGATCACGCACTTCTGTCCCAGCTTCTGAGCTGTCCAGGCAACGCCCCGGCCGTGGTTTCCGTCGGTGGTGGACACAAAGGTGATTTCGCCCAACCGCTCTTTGATCCCGGCTGAAACCATTTTCTCGTAAGGCAGCTCGCAGATATCCATGCCGAGCCTTTGGGCCAGGTAAGTCCCGATCGCATAGGCGCCGCCCAATCCTTTAAAGGAATTGATCCCGAACCGACGGGATTCGTCCTTGACCCAAATGCGCCCCAGGCCCAGGGTCCCGGAAAGTCCCTTCAGTTCCGCAAGCGGAGTAACGGCATAGGACGGGATGCTGCGGTGAAAATTCCTGGCCTTCCGCGCCGCCTTTCGGCCCACAGCCGTTGTGACTGCCGGTGGTGTTTGCCTCAGTTGATTATCGATCCATTTCATATCGTACGATCCTTCCGCTATCCGTAAATCAATATGAGCCCCAGCAGCATGCCAAAGATCATGGATGCTGCAGGCAGCTTTGAGCGCCACATCAGGATGGACTCCGGCAGCAGCTCGCCGAACACCACGTACAACATGGCGCCGCTGGCAAAGCTGAGAGAAACGGCATGCCACAGAGGGCTGACAGATCCCAGCATATACCCGATGGCGGCGCCCAAGACCGTGGGCACGCCGGTGACAGCGGTAACAGCAATGGCTTTGGGCTTGCTCATCCCGCCTGCCATGAGGGGAACGGCCACAGCCATGCCTTCCGGAACATTGTGGATCCCGATGATCAGCGCTACGACCCATCCGCTTCCATCCCAAAGAGAAACTGCTCCGTCGCCTGCATACGCAGCGCCGATGATCATTCCTTCCGGAAAGTTGTGAAGCGCGATGGCAGAAGCCATGATGATGCCGGCTACGAAGAGATCGGAGTGCTGTCCCATGTGGACCTGAAGATGGTCGCTGTGGATCAGCTCGTCCAGATCGTCCGCTGTCCTGGGGTGGCAGGAGTCCACGTGGGGGACCTCCGGATTGGTTTTGTAGTCGATCAGATAGTTCAGCAGCGCGACCACGCCGTAACCGGTCAGAATGCCGGCAATGGCCAATGACAAATTTGCAGATTCAGTCGCGCCTCCGGGAAACAAAGTTTCCATGATCAAGTCAAAACAGACGACGGACAGCATCACACCGCCGGCAAAGCTGAGGAGCAGGCTGACAGTTTTCTTGGAGTCTTTTCGAAAACAAGCGCATATCGCAGCGCCGGCGCCGGTGCCGCCGATTCCGGCGACAGCGGTGATCAACAGCACCCAGGTCAACAAACTCATATCCGGTCCCAGTTCTCCAAATAAGTCAGGATCGTTTCTACGGCACCCTGAACACCCACATGATCTACAAAAAGGCACAGGTGATAATTTTCCACCCGGCCCCAGCGGCGTCCCGTGTAGTGCTCATAGTATTTCATCCGCTGCTTGTCAGCTTCCCGGATGTATTTTTCCATTTCCTCATCGGACCAACCGCTTTTTTCCGGCGCCACGGCCCTTTTCCGCCGGATACGGTATTCTATGCCTGCCGATACAAAAATATCGACGCTGCCTTCGTCTTTCAGCACGTAGTCCGCGCAGCGTCCGACGATGACGCAGGGACCCTTCGCGGCCAAGGCACGGATGATCCTGGATTGCTCGATAAAAATCGTGTCCGACAGCGACGGCTGGTAAAAAGCGGCCATCGCCATGCGGCCCAGAGAAGGAGCGCTCAGGTCCGGAGCCTTCTCTTCGTTGGCAGCCAGAAATTTTTCATCAAGGTCCCCGTCTCTGGAGACCAGTTTGAGCAACTCTTTATCATAAAAAGGAATGTCCAGACGCTTGGCAAGCTGAATGCCGATCTCCCGGCCGCCGCTTCCAAATTCCCGCCCGATGGTGATTACTTTTTGATTCATGAGATCCTCCTGTTATCGCTTAGTCATTGGCGCACGACCATTATAACTTGTTTCACCGCAAATCGGAACCACTGTTTCCGGAGAGCGCGGCATTTTTATACGCCCGGCGCCGTCGCCCTTCGGCAAAGAGAACCATAAGAGACGCCAACACTCCGGCAATGCTCAGTCTCATCCCTTGGGGTCCCAGGGGATAACGAAAGCGAATATCCGTGACGCCCTGCCGGACCACCATCAGATTGCTTTGATTGCCCAGCTCGTAAGAGGCTTCGAAGATATCCTGCCAGGCCAGCGTGGTATTGACGCCATCATAAGCAGAGCGGATGCGCATGCCCGCGGGGCTGTGCTCGATATCCAGCGGGACCAGTTCCCGGCTGGGCAGTTTCTGATAAGGAACGTCCAGGAGCGAGCTCAGAAGTCGAAAGACCTCCTGGTCCCTGGTGTCGATAGCGTGGAACATCAGATTGAATCCGAGGAACACGATGTTCGGATCATCATTGTAGCCGGCCCACACCAGCCGCTCCTGGGAATAGTCCGCATAGCCGGTCACATGCTCCACCTGCACAAGGTACTGGGTGTTCCAAGTGTCGTATTCCGGCGAGAAGCTTCCCGCCAGCACTTTGGAATCTCCGTAATACATATCCGGGAAATGATTGACGAAGGACACCCCCGAAACACTTACTCCAAGAAAATTCATCCGTTGGGTGACAGGGTCGAAGGGCACGTGGGTGACGTCGATCACGATCCGGGTGCCTCGCGCTGCCAAGATGCGGACCAGGTCCTCCGCAGCCGCCTGATCCCGATAAGTGAAGCCGGAAAGAAATACCGTTTCATAGCCGTCAAAATCCCCGATGTCGTAATCGTCCAGCGCATCGGAAACCCCCATGGAAAACGAGGGAAAGTACAGCGGGACCGTATCGGCAAAAGCGCCGATGGCGATCCCTTCATAATCGGTGATCACACCGAATTCCGGCGGTGTGTCCACATGGAAAATATACATTTTATCGGTTTTGCGCACCAGCCTGTACCCCGACATGGCCGCCTCGGAAATCATATCCTTTTCGGTCCGCATCGCCTTTCCGACAGCCTCGGCATGGATCGCCACAGTGTCGTTGCCAAGCTCAAGGCTGCGATCGAAAAGATACAGATAATTTTCCGCCTCCAGCGCTGTGTTGAGCAACACGATGTTCGGGGCAGTCTCAGCGCCCTGCCAGGCCCAGCCATAGGTATAGGAAATCGCATCTCTTCCGGTACACAGGGCCCAGGCGGGATAGGAGCCGAACACGCTCAGATCCATGATCGCGGCCCGCTGGCTTGTGCTTCCTTTGATCGTTTCCAGCTCATGGACCAGCGTCCTTGAATGATCCACAGCATAGCGGTCGAAGGACAGAGACGGCAGGCAATCCAGCAGAAGGACAGCCGCAAACATGATGCAGGCCCATCTCCGCAAGGTTTCCCACTCCATCAGGGAGAAAAAGAAAAAAGCGTAGGCAAAAGAAGTGAACCGGATCATCCAGAAGAGCTCGCTGGCGGGGAACTGGAGCAGGATCGGTATGAACGCCGGCGTTATTGCGATCACCAGCAGCAGAGTGAAGTAATAACCCGCCCGTTTTCCTTTGGGCGCAAAGACGCCGCCCACCAGAGACAGCACCACTGCAGCCAGTCCAAAGTAAAACGGTCCGGCATCGGCCAACCTGGCCAAGGGATTCAGCTGGTGTGCGAAGTCGAAGGCCAGGGCTTGCATGACCACTGCCGTGGAAGAAGCGTTCATGGACACCAGCCCGCCCGACAGCGCCGGGACCAGCCAGACACCGGTGAGCATGATCCCCGCAAGCATAGCTGCCAGGACAACCAGTCCGCGGATGAACTGCCGGCTGCGCACGCAATCAAAAACAAGAAATACAAAGACCGCGATCCCCGACATGGCGGCGATCATCACATGGGCCAGCACCATGAGAGCAGAAATCAGGATCAGGCCCAGGAGCGCAAGGCTTTTGTTTTCCCTCAAGTAAAGCCACAAAAATAAAATGAGGTAGGGGATCAGGGTGATGGCCAGCATTCTTGGCAGATTTCCTTCGTTCAGAAAAACCCTGATGTTATCAGGCATAAAGAACCAGAACAGCGCGATGGTCAATCCCAGGAATGGCCTGCGGTTCCGGTGTCCCAGGAGGATCCAGGGAAGCCCGCCGAGAAAGGCGGAAAGAGCAAAATAGAGGTAATAAGCGACCTGCATATCGCCTCCGGTCAGGAAGCGCAGGCCTGCCAGCGCATAGTACGATAAAGGAGGCCAGTACCGGTACAACTGGATCCCGTTGTACCAATAAGGGGTGTAAAGCGGATAGCCGTTACCGCTGCAAAGGCCTTCGTACATCACTTCTGTTTTGAACAGATGGCCCCAGATGTCGTTTCCGCTGCCGTAAAAGGCGCCGTCCCACATGATACGGGATATCATAAGCGATACGGCGGCAAGGACCACGACGGAAAGGAGCCATTGAAATGTGCGGTTTTTCTCAGTGTTTGCCATGGCGATCTCTTCTTTCAAGATATCCATACAGAGCGCGTCGCACAAAATACATGACAAAGAAGGGAACGGCAATGGACAGCCCTTTACTGGCAAGAAAACTCAAAGGCGAGGGGATCGCAGTAAAGAGATCCGTTTCGCCCCAATAGATCAAAGCGTCGGCCAGCACAAGACCTCCGATAAAAGTGAAGAAAAAGACGCCGAAGCCCCGCATCCCTGAGGCTGCCGGAAAAACAAACCGGGCGGACAACAGATAACTGATCAAAAATCCTGTGACGACGCCGATGGTATTGGATGGCACGACAGGATAGCCCATTCGCTTGTACAACAGCCAGACTAAAACCACATCCATGACAGTAGCCAGACAGGAAATCAAAAAATAGCGCAGGATCGGCGGCGCGCTCTTCAAAGTCCTCAGCAGGTTTTTATCTGCTCCATTCTCCTTCATCATCCCATTCGAATCTTTCTGAGCTTTCGGATCAGGGCAAGGCTGCGGCTCGTGGTGCGGGCCACCTGCATTTTGCTGTCCCCCAGCTTTTCGTCATAACGCAGTGAAAAAGGCACTTCCTTCATCCGGGCACCGGTCAGATATAATTTATACAGCAGCTCGACCATGCAGGCAAAGCCGGTTTCCCGGATCCACTCTTCGCCAAAGCGGTCCCGCACGGCCCGAAGAGAGGCGGTGCGGTACAGCCGGTAGCCGCAGGTATAGTCCCGGACGTTCCTGATATGCAGGGAGAGCGTGTAGACAAACCGGGCGCCGTAGCTGACAAAAAACCGGTAGAACGGAACGCCGTGGACCTCGGAGCCCTTCCGATACCGGGATGCAATCACCACGTCCGTGTCCTCCGACCCGTCCATGGCGTCGATCATCGGCAGGATATAGGCCGGATCGTGGGTATTGTCACAATCCATCACAACCACCCAAGGGCAGTCGTCCATGCTGTCCAGCGCAAAAGACAAGCCGGTCTTGAGGGCCTCGCCCAACCCCTTATTGACGGGATGCGCCAGAAGCCTCACATTGGGATAGGCCCGGACTTGGGCATCGCCCACGATGCGCGTTGCGTCACCGCTGCCATCATCAACGATCAGGATCTCAAGCTCCGCCCCGCGCAAGGCGAGGCTTTCGGCCTGCTTCTGCCAGCGCTGGGTCAGCCGGGGAATGTTGTCTGCTTCATTGTAGGCCGGCAGTACGACCGCCAAAGTTTTTCTCACGCTGTCTCAGCTTTCTTGATTTCATCCAGTATGTTATCGATCAGGGAGTTGGTGGCTTTTGTTACGGTCTCTTCGTCTTCGTTCATGATCGAGATGACATAGGCTTTCGTGGGTGTTTCGCTCATGGAGATCATCAGGAGAAGCCATCCGTTGTCGGACAGGATGGCCTGAAACCCGTCTTTGAAAAACTCGCAGCAATTCTCCAGGGTGGGATTGATCAAGTCAAAGGGCGGCGTTGTATTCAGCATGGCATCCTGATACGGCGCAATAAAGCGCTCGATCTTCTCTTCGATTTCATGAAACTGAATGAATCCTTCCCGAACCTTGAGCATATCCAGACAGATTTCCCAGGTATGGGAGTGCGGCTGCCCCGGCTTGCCCTCGATCTGGATGTAATGGCTGGTATTCAGATAAAATTTGAATCGGTACTGGCTGTATTTCATAAACTATCCCCTCATTTTCTGATCATCGTTCCGCTGGTGCAGGCTTTGCTCCACTCCACAATAAAGCGGTCATAGGCTTCCTCCGCGGTCTCTTTGTCCGGGTCGACCTTGATGATACCGATCCCCACCTGCAGGCCTTCCACCGCAGGCTTCTGATCCCAGGCTTCCTTGATGCGCAGCCGGAGTGCCTCCGCCTCCTCAAAATCCGTCCGGTAAAGGACCGCCACGAATTTTCCCCGGGCCGCTTCGGCTAAAAGATGACGGGACGCAAGCAACTCTTTGACCGGATCGATGTAACTGAAAATTTCATCCTTGCTGAAGTATTTTCGCCCCATGATGATGCAAATACCCAAATAGCATAGCGGGTATAGCTTTGGATCGTCGGATTTGCGAAGGAAGTTCCGGATCATCTCGGCGTCGTATACCATGCGCCGGTCGTCCTCTTCTTCTTCCTGAACGGCCTCTTCTCTTGCGCGGCCGGCAATTTCCAGCAGGCTTTGGATCTGCTTGTTTTTCGCCACATTTTCTTGCTGTATCCCGCGCAGGTCTTTTCGGGTGTGGTTCAGGGTCACCACGGTGCCCAAGAACAAGGCCACCAGGAACATGAGGGCGCTGCCCGTTCCCATGATCAGAAACAAATTGTGCCGGGGGATCCCGGCTTCGCTCAGGACAGCGGATCGGGAGGCCACCAAGCCTACCCGATAGGTTTTATAAGCGTAATCAAAAGTCTGGTACTCCATCAGCGCATCCGGCTGATCCAGGATATGGTCGCGGAACCTGTACCAGTAGGCAAGTTCGCCCAAACTGCGGGTGGTGCTTTGATTTTTGGCGAAGGTCACCGTATTGCCCACAGACAGAAAGACCCAGCGGCTTCCGGAAACATGGACTTCCGATTCCAGATAATCCACCACCTCATCCACGGTGTGGCCGTCTGCGATCTGGTGCTCCACCTGGTTTGTCAGCTGTTCCGTATAATATTGCTGTTCCCGGCTTATGGAAGCCAGGTGGCCGTTTTGGTTGGTGATCAGCTCCCGGCCGAGAAGAAAAGCAAACAATGATAAAAAGAGCAGCATAAAAAATACCACTACCTTGATCAGCACCTTTTCACCTGTCAGCCAGCGAAAAAATCCCATGGATCACCGGACCCTTTCCGTTTCATCTTCGGCGATGTCCCTGTTCAACAGCTCATTCAGGCGTTGTCCCACCCGGATCAGCCACCGGAAATCGCTGCGGATCACATCCATGATCTCGGCCTTCTCCTGCCGCAGATTCATCACACGCCAGGACTGCTTGCCGGCCACCGAATTGATGATGCCCGCAAAGCGAAACCAAAACACAAGAAAGTTGAAAAGCGGCAGCAGAAAAATCAGGTACCACTTGGATGAATAGTAATGCCGCAGTTCTTTCAAGTTCTTGAGGAACAGCACTATATTGAAATAATACAGCAAGCCTGACAGTACATACAACAGATAGATCAGGATCACCGAAACTAAAATCAGCCGCATAGGGTAGTTTAAAAATGCCAGGCACAGCAGGGCAAAATACCATATCATGCGTGGAAATGCAAAGGTGTGATCATACAACACCATCCGCAACACAAAGCTGGACAGCAGCTTTCTGGGAGAGGGAGGCTGATCGCGCATGAACATGTGGATGACTTCCATTTCACCCCGCTGCCAGCGCTGCCGTTGCGTGTACAGCGTATTCATATCCTCGATGGGATCCACGAAAAAAACAGCATTGTCGCAGATCTCCACCCGGGATGCCAGGGTTTCCCGCAATTGAAACGTCAGATGCGTGTCTTCCGAGACAGTCTCCATGTTGAACATTTGCGTCCGCAGGATCGCCGATTTTCTGAAGGCGGAAAAAGCGCCGGACATGGTATAAATGGCGTTGAATTCCGCCTGAAAATTCCTTCCGGCTAAGAACGCCTGGCAATACTCAAAGAATTCCAGCTTTCTGAGCAGCCGTTTCCAGAAACCCGGTGTGGTCCGGATCATTTCCGGGTTGACCATGACCGTCCCGGTGGCGGAATCCACATCCAAGCGGTTCTCAAACATCGTGACCAGATTGCGCAGCGCGTCGGGGTGGAGTATCCCATCGCTGTCGATATGCATGATATACTTGCTTTTGCTGTTGAACAGAGCCAGGTTCAAGGCCTTGGACTTGCCCTGCTTTGCATTCACCCAGGTCATGACAAGCTCAGGAAAGGCTTTTTGGCAGCGGGTGAATTCCTGAAAGCTGTCGTCTGTGCTCTCGTTGTTGGAAAGGATCAGATTGATCAGCCGCACAGGGTAATCAGATTCCCGCACGGACTGTATGCAACGGAAAAGACTGTCGCCTGAATTGTACACCGGAATGATCAGGGTGATCTCCGGTTCGAAGGACAACGGGAGATGCTCCGCACGCTTCCTTCCTTTCTTTTTCAACAGGATGATAAAATTGACGGCAGCCGGAATGATCTCCATGACCAGGGGAATAATAATCCATGCCAGCCAAAAAGCAATGGCGCTGCCCATAAAGCTTCGGATCCATGTGAATGTGACCAAAACGATCAAGGCATTGCGGATCAACTCAGTCAGCCAGGTCATAACTGAACCTCCCGATCTTCTGCCGGACGATATGGGACTTGGTGAATACGTAAAAATACAGCAGCACGGTGCAGGCATAGAAAAACAGGCGGCCTATGATCGTGTGGGCATAGAAGTAGATGTCACCGCCAAAGAAATAGATACAGGCGCATATGATAAATATGCGCAGCACGTTGGCGGCGAATACAAGCAGGATACCCGCTGCGGATACCACGACCTTCTCAAAGAGGTGGTATACAGGGAAAAACCAGAGCATAGCGGCAAAGGCCCCGATCTCAATGATCCCGGAGCATTCGTAATCGATGTACAGAGACAAGGATCCTTCCGCCGTCTGAATGAAAAGGATCCCGTATTGAAAATAGGAGTCATACATGCCGGTGAGTGTGCCCAAAAGACCCGTCACTGCGGCGACTGCGTTTTGCAGGGGCGCAGTCAGGATCGGCTGGATCCATATGATATACAGCACAAAAGAGCCCACGCTGCCCACAAGAAAGAGCCAAAAGTCCAGCCGGGCGCGCTTGAATACCGTCATCATGTAGAACCAGCCTGCAGTCAGGGCAATGACGAGATAGTTCACTGAACGGGTCCTTTCTTCTTTTTTCGAAGCAGCAGGACGCCTCCTGCGATGAGCACGCCCAAAGCGACGCCGATATAAGGGCCTGTTGACACACCGGTAACGGTAAGGAGCTGAGCGCCCAGGCGGGGGAAATACATGGTGATCTCATAGATTTCATTGTCATTGACGCCAAAGTAGTCTGCGATCTGAGCCAAATCTATTTTGTATTCGCACTGATCACCTTCCACGTGGTTCCGGTCAAAAATGGTGAACGCCGCTTCGCCCAAGTAGCGCTTGGGCCATCCGTCATACTCAAAAGCGCCCAGGTCGTCCAGCAGAAGAGGACCTTTCAGGTTATTCTTCAGGGGATTGCCCATGGTCAGGTCGCCGTTCACCTCAGCCAGCTGGATCATCATGGAGCTGTTTTCCGTCGGGTTCCCCTGGCTGTCGTACTGGATATTGCCGTTGATATAAAGATGCATGGCCGAAGTAGGCAGCTGCTTTCTGTTCCAGTTGTCCGCCGCAGCCAGATGGACATAGAGCGCATCGTCCTGAAGGACCAGGGCGCCGGAATGGACAAAAGAGCCGCCCCAGCCGATATCACTGTGAAGGACGCTGTCCCAGTCCGAATAATAACCGTCGATCACTAAGGCAGAGCTGACCGACAGTGTCGTTTCGCCAAAATCGAAGGGACTTTCTTCTGTTTCTTCCGGCAGTTCCACAGCGCTGCCCGTTGTTTCTTCTTTCGGGAGTTCGATGGCACTGTCCGTGGACACGGCCACCGCGCCGCCGGTCGTCTCCTCCGCAGGCACATCCACTGCACCGCCGGTTGTTTCCTCCGCGGTTACATCTTCCGTTTCTTCCTGTGTCTCCGCTGCAGGCGGTTCTGCGGGAGTCTCTGCAGGTTCTTCCGGGATCGCCTCCTCTGTCCGTTCTTCGCCCAGAGGCGATGCAGTCAGGGAAGCATCGTCGAACGTGATCCAAGTCAGCTCGATCTCCGGAATGCCGTCTCCTGAATATCCCAAGACTGCCAGAGAAACGCTGAATTCAAACACCAGGTCTTCATATCCCCAGAATTCTCCCGGCACAGCGCTGACAAATGCGCCCTCCGAGTCGGAGATCGGAGCACTCCAGCTGTTCAGCGGCGTAAAAGTTCCCTGCTCTGCATCGGCGGAATTATTGAGCCGCAAAGTCCCGAAGGGAGGATCCGAGGCTTGCCCGTCAATGAGAACATCAATGGAATAGCTCATCCAACTGGTCCAGCTTCCCTCATAACACACGTAGAGATAATCGCTGTCATTTGCAGCTTTGATTTCTCCGGCAGCATCCCCTGTCTCCACAGATATCCCGGGGATCCGGCGCCAATCACGCAAGGCTCCGTCCACTGAAATATTGGCACCGACCCCGTAGGCCGGCAAGCACAGCGCCCAACCTAAAATCGCTGCGATCAGTATGGCAACAGGAAAAATCGATAGCCGGTGTGGTCTCATTTTCTGCCCTCCCTGACCTGATCCAATATTTCGATATAACGGTTGCGCTGCGCCAGAATGTTTTGCCAGCTGATCCGGCTGTCCCCCGGGTTGACCGAAGGGAGCATGATCCTGTCCGATATGAGAAAAATCTTGAGGGGATTTTCCGCAAGCTCAAGCTGCAGGCAGCGCCATCCTTTTTCGTCCAGAAGCGCGTGAACATCCTGATATATGACTTCCCCCATCCATTCCAAAGAAGGATAGCGGCCCTGAAACTGCGGCATGGCGTTCAGGTAAGCGCCATTGTACTGGAGCACGTAGCTGTTTACCAGCCGGTCGATCTCATAGAACGGCACCATTCCCGTCCGGGCCAGCGCTTCCACGGACAAACCCAGCGTAAAGGTATGCTGATGGGCATTTTTCTGTATGTTGTCAACGCTGTGCTCCGCATTGATGTAATATCGGCAGACATAGTATTTATGCATATCAGCTCCCGGTGATGCATAAGCGATTTTTGAATACACTTATTTAACATTATATAATAAGGGAATATCAAAGTAAAGAAAGGGCGGTTGCTCAAGCCACCGCGAAACGGTATAATCATTTTGAAAAACGAAGCCCCCGCCAAAGGTGACGAAGTGAATATTTACGATTTTGACAAGACCATTTACCGCGACGACAGCACTGTCGATTTCTATCGATACTGCCTCCGGCACAATAAAAAAACCCTGCTTGCCCTTCCCCGGACCGCTTTGTACGGGTTGAAGTATCTGACAGGATTTTGTGACAAGACAGCCTTCAAGCAGGCTTTCTTCAGTTTTTTAAAATATCTGGACGACACACCTTCCATGGTGGAGTCCTTCTGGAAGGTCCATGCCGATAAGATCAAAGAATGCTACAGGAAGCGCCGGCGCCCCGACGACATCATCATTTCGGCCTCGCCCGAGTTTTTGCTCCGGCCTGCATGCAAAGACGAAGTCCTGATCGCATCCCGGGTAGATCCGTCAAGCGGCGTTTTCAGCGGAAAAAACTGCTTCGGTCCGGAAAAAGTGATCCGCCTGCGGGAGCTGTATCCAGACTGTAGGCCGGAAGAATTCTATTCGGACTCTCTCTCGGACACGCCTCTGGCTGAGATAGCAAGGGAAGCTTACATCGTCCAAGGGGACCGGCTGATCCCCTGGGCTGAGTACGCCAAAAACAACTAGACCGCCTGCCGGATTTAACCGTACAGATTCACGTAGAACTGCACCTTGCCCTCGCCGTCAAGATAGAACCAGTCCCTGATCTGATCATAAGTAAAATCTCCGCCGGAATCCGGAGATTCGTAAAGGTAATCTCTGTAGAATGCCTCGACGATCTCTTCGGGTGTGTATTGCATTGAAGCGAGAAAGTCATCGATTTCAACGACCTGGCCACGAACTGCGTCATAATAATATTTGTATAACCACATGCTCACGCCGGAGCCCCAGGCGGATGCTTCTGTGTTGAAGATGCAGATTTCATAGATGTCTCCGAAGCGGTAAACAGCAAAATCCGTGGTGTGCCAGGGATACCCCCCCCATTCGCCCTGACTTTCCAGATCCTCCGGCGTCGCATTCAGCTCCATGCTGCAGTCCGCGGCGATGCGGTCATTGATGGCGGCAGCATTGGGAAGATCTTCCCTCAGCTTGGGAATACGGACATCGAACAGATAGGTCTCCGGAATATTGATGAATTCCTGCCGCCATACCTCAGTGATTTCGTCGTATACAGGCCGCTGGTAAGTGCTGCTGCTGGGGAAATGATCCATATCAGCTTCATCCTTGAGTGAAACCAGCTCGATGTCGATGCTGTTGGATTGCTTTATATTATAAATTTCTGTGTGGATCCAGGATTCCGTTTCCGAGAGAGCGACTCGGCGAAGCAAGCCATCGGAATCGACGTGATAAGATATGGCGTACGCATCCAGAGAATAGCCGGTATACGTGCTCTGGGTGGCCCTGCTGTCATAATAGGCCTCGTCGGGAACCAGCTCGTACACCGTACCGTCCCCTTCCGTCCGCACAAGGATGTCCCGAATCATGCTCTCGCTGTCCAGGGCTGTAAAAAGCGCCGCAGCAGCAGGCAGATCATAATAATCCTTCTCCGCCGCCGATTCTTTCCATTCGAAGGTTCCATCAGGGTAAGCCATATACTGATAGAGGGTACGCACACCGTCCTCCTGCTTATATCCCTCCGGCGTATCCCGCGTCACAGTCTGGCTGATCTGTATATAGTCGTAGCCCTTACTCGTCTTGCGAAAGTGAATGGTATCCGCAGTTTGGTCCCGATATTCGTTTTCCTGGCCGTTCCCGGCTTCGATATAGGTTTGGATGAATTCGCCGGACGCTTCGAGGACGCCGGCATCAAGGGCAAGGAATGCCGCCTGAGCCGCTTTCAGCTTTTCATAGGCCTCACCGATCCCGTCCCCGGTTTCCGGGAGAATTTCTCCGGGATCCTGCGGGCCCTTGCATGAAAATAAAAACACTGAAAACCCCAATAGCAGCAGAATGAGTACTTTTTTCTTCACGATCATCTCTCCGTTACACCCACTTTTGAACACCGACCACACTACCGGTTTATTGTATCATGGAGTGAAAGAGAAATAAAGACGGCGGCTCTCTGCAGAGATCCGCCGTTTCGGGGGGTCAGTCCATCATATCCTCCACCGCGTCGCGCAAGTGGATCGGTAAAAGATGAAACTGATTAAACTTTGTGATCATACGATCAACATGCAGTCTGTCGCCGGAGATGGCCTTGACGGCTTCGTACACCATGGATCCGTCATCTTCGGAGACCGCCTCGATGCCGTACAACGTGGAAGGTTCCCGGTCCAGGGAGCTCGTCACGTCAGAACAAATGCGATAGCGGCAGGTCACGTTCAGTAATTTGTCTGTCACTTACTACCTCCTGGTGCCTAAGCATACACGTATGATTTGGAAGTAGCTTATTATAACATTAATTACAGCATTTGACAAGACTGTTTTCGCTGTTTCTTCGGCGCTTTCTCGAAAATGCAGAAACAAATCGAACTATAGTCCGCGACTCATACCAGTTACACCGGTGCGGCAAACCTCCACCAGCTCATAATCGCTCATCAGATCCATAAAACCGTCGATCTTTGACGGTTCCCCCGTAAGCTCGATGATCATGCTGGATTTGGAAAGATCGATGATCCTGGCCCGGAAAACTTCAGCGATCTCCACCAAGGAAGAGCGGGCGCTCTGGTCCACCATCACTTTCAACAGAAGCAATTCCCTGTAGAGTCCTCCATTGTTGTCCATCACATGGACTTCGCGCACGACCTCCAGCTTCTCGATGTGCGCCACGATCTGCTCCAGGATCTCCGGGTCGCTGTCCGTGACCACCAGCGTGATCAACGTGACCCCCGGCATATGAGTCTCTGAAGCCGTAATGGTTTCGATATTGTAATTTCTGCGGCCTACCAGGCTGGAGATCCTGGCAAGGGTATTCGGTTTGTTGTCAACCAGAATGCTGATCACTTTTCTCGTGTTTTGAATCATATCCATCGCATTACTCCGTTATCATATCGTCCACCGTGCCGCCCCCCGGGATCATGGGCAACACTTTGGCATCCTTGTCGATGGCGCAGTCGATCCAGACCGGCCCGGCCTCCGACAGCGCCTTGCGGTAACATTCTTCGAATTCCTCGAGCGTGGCAGCCGCGTATCCTTTGGCCCCAAAGGCCTCCGCCAGGCGGACAAAATCAGTTTTACGCTCCGGCACTGTGGCGGAATAGCGCTGCCCGTAGAATTGGCTCTGCCACTGATACACCATGCCGAGCACTTTATTGTTGAAGATGACCGTGATGATCGGAAGCCCGTAGCTCACTGCCGTGCAGGCCTCATTGAGATTCATATGGAAAGAGCCGTCGCCGGTCATGTGCACGATACGCTTGTCCGGATTCGCCAGCTTGGCGCCTATGGCGGCTCCGTAGCCAAAGCCCATGGTCCCAAGACCGCCGCTGGTGATGAACCGCTTGGGCTCCGTATGATGAAGATACTGGGCCGCCCACATCTGATGCTGACCCACATCAGTCACATAGATGGCGTCCGGGCCCGACAGTTCCGAAATCTTTCCGATGAGAGAGCGGGGCTCCAAGGTGTCGCCCGAAACGGCATCAGCGGGACATGATGCCTGCCAGGCGCGGATCTCGCTGAGCCACGCCGGATGGGAAGCTTCTTTGACAGCGGCATCGATCGCCGAGAGGGCTTGATACAGATCGCAGCGCAGCGCCACTTCTGTTTTGACATTTTTGTTGAGTTCGCTGCGATCGGCATCGATGTGAACGATTTTCGCCGAGGAGGCAAATCGGCCGGGATTCAAAGCGACCCGATCCGGGAAACGAACCCCGACAGCCAGCAGCAGGTCGCAGCGGTCAACCGCCAGGTTGGCGGCCACCGTGCCGTGCATGCCGACCATGCCTAAATTCAGGGGATCGTCGTGAGGGATCACGCCGGCGCCCATCATGGAATGGCAAACAGGGATCTGGCACTTCTCAGCGATCTGCCGGACCCAAGGCGTGCTTTCCGAAGCGATAACGCCTCCTCCGCAGTAAAATACCGGCCGCTCCGCCGAAGCGATCAGTTCTGCGATCCTTCCGGCATTTTCAGGATCGATGCAAAGAGGCGCCGGAAGCGGCTCCGGCGTTCTTGCCTGATAGTCGCTCAAACCAATGGTGGCATCCTTGGTGATGTCCACCAGGACCGGCCCTTTACGTCCGGAATGGGCGATCCGGAAAGCGTCACGGATCGCACCGGAAATATCCGCCGGGTCGCTGACCAGGAAATTGTGCTTGGTGATCGGCATGGTGATGCCCGTGATGTAGATCTCCTGGAACGCGTCGCGGCCGATGAGGTTGGACGCCACGTTGGCCGTGATGGCCACCAGCGGCGTGCTGTCCATCCAGGCGGTGGCGATTCCGGTGACCAGATTGGTGGCGCCAGGGCCGCTGGTGGCAAAGACGACACCGGTTTTTCCGCCGGACCGGGCGTATCCGTCCGCAGCATGGCAAGCCCCTTGCTCGTGAGCGGTCATGACATGACGGATCCGCCCCCGGTATTCGTATAGTGCGTCATACAGGTTCAGCGCCGCGCCGCCGGGATATCCGAATACCGTATCCACCCCGTGGGCAAGCAGTTCCTCCATAACGATCTGTGCTCCTGCCAGTAACATCTTCTCCTCCTTCCGATTATGAAAAACCCTTGCAGCGTTTGCTGCAAGGGTTCACTGTAACATGATCTACAATCGTTCCCGTATCAGCATAACGCAACGCCGGCATTGCCTTCGATCGCAATGCCGATCATAATGCTGATAATAGCGATGATCCGATTGAACGTGAACATGACGTCCTCCTGTCGATATGGTGACAGTATAAACCTCTGCTTTTGCCGGTGTCAAGTAAAAAGAGCAGACAGGCCGGCGGGGCCCGGGCGGGTCAGCGCCCTGTTTCTTTCAGCAGATCACGGATCTCTTCCAGAACCAGGAGCTCCTTGGCCGGTTCCGGCGCCGGCGCTGGCGCTGCGGCTTCCTTCTTTTTACGGGCTGAAAGCAATTTGATAAACAGGAAGATCGAGAAGGCCACAATAAGAAAATCAACGATGGACTGTATAAAATTCCCGTACAGGATCGCCACTTCCGCCACATCTCCGTCGGCCGGCGAGATCACATACTTCAGATTCGTAAAATTGACGGACCCCATCAGAACGCCGATGACCGGCATAAGCACATCGTTTACCAGCGATGTGACGATTTTGCCGAAGGCGCCGCCGATGATCACAGCCACCGCCAGGTCGATCACATTGCCTTTCATGGCAAAATCCTTAAATTCTTTCCACATGATTCATCCTTCTTTCCTTGATGTTCTTACATGCACTGCACAATGAACTGCTTAATCAGTCAAGCCATACGCGCTGCTGACATTTTGAATAAATATCACACCTTTGCCCGGCGAATCGATTTCATACTCTCCGCGCAATACCTCAACGATACCTTCTGTTTTCTCTTTGTTCACGACCATGAGAACGATTTCCTTTTCCGGTTCGATCTCCATGGAAAAGACCTTGCTGGTTTCGTGGATACCTGAGCCCCTGCCATTGATGATCGTGGCACCCATGGCGCCGGCGCGGGTGGCCGATTCCACCACAGCTTCGGCCTTCCCTTTGTCGACGATAACGATGATCGATTGATACATGGTTTCCTCCATCCCTCCGTATTCATCAGGCGTTTCGCAGCGGCAAGCCACAGACCCGCACACGCCATAGACCGGTATGCTGTATGCTATGCCATGATTTTGCATGCTCAGTTTGAACTTTTTGTTCAGGCCCTCCAGTGCCGCCCGGATCATTGACCGAGGCGCCACCATAATTACGATCTCTTTGTGCACATCGCATAGAGCAAGCTTTTCCAGAAGAGGATTGCTGATCGTTCCCTTCCCCAGTACAATGGTCCCGCCCGGCACACCATACTCCTTGGCAACCCGAAGAACTCTACTGCCTGCTCCGTCTTTGACGATGGCGTAGATCAGCTCGTAACAGAGCAACTCATTGGTCGGCTCCGTCATTCGGGACACCTCCTTTCCGAGTTTTAACCTTATAGACCAGTCCCAGGATCTGCAATGTGATCAGCGGCGTCATAGCCACCATGGCTATGATCCCGAAGCCGTCCACCAGAACATCGGCGCCGCTGATCGCCTGTGCCGCACCCTGAGCAAAAGCCAGGATAAACGTGGCCGTCATGGGGCCGGAGGCAACGCCGCCGGAATCAAAGGCAATGCCCACAAAAAGACTGGGCACGAATCGCATCAGCAGCAGTGACAGCGCATATCCAGGCAAAAGGAAATGCCAGAGCTGAAGCCAGGGGATCATGATCCGCAGCATGGACAATGCAATAGCTAATCCAATGCCCAGGGACAGAGCCCCCAGGACTGTCCGCCTTTGCACATACCCGCTGGTCACTTCCTGGATCTGATCCGTCAGAGCATGGACAGCCGGCTCGGCAATCACCACAACCAGTCCAAGAAAAAATCCGACACCAACCAATAAGGGTCCACTCTGCCGTGATGCGATTTGGTGGCCGGCTATTGTGCCCACATCCATAAATCCTCCGTGGACGCCGGTCAAAAAAACCACCAGTCCCGCATAGGCATAGACCAACCCAACGAGGATCCTGCCCTGCTGCCCGGCATGGCCCTTCAGCAAGATCCTCCTGAATGCCAGGAATATGAACAGGATCGGCGCCAGGGAAAGCAGGATCTCATAGGCGATCTGCGGAAGCGCGTGCAAAAATGGTTGCCAAATATCCGTGGAGACTTCCATGCCGAAGATCACGGTCCCCCGTATCCTGTCAGGAGCGGACAGGATGCTCATGACCATTACTGCAAGGATCGCTCCGGTGGAAGTGATCGCAACCAGGCCGAAACTGTCCTCTTCCGACGCTTCGCTGTTCTTCTTAAGAGAGGCCACGCCCAGGGAAAGGGCCAAAATGAAGGGTACCGTCAACGCTCCTGTCGTGGCGCCGGATGCATCGAAGGATATTGCCAGAAATACAGGCCCCGTGAACAAGGCCAGCAGAAATATCACGCCATACATTAGCGACAGGATCAACTTCAGCGATAAATTGCGCACGATACGGACCAGACCGATGGTCAGCATGACACAAATGCCCAGGGAAACCACGGCCACGAGAGGCAGCTTGGGGATCCCGGACGCAGTCGCCTCATCAACTTGTCCAGCCAGGATGTGAAGGTCCGGCTCCGCTGCGGAAATCAAAAATCCGAAAAGCAGCCCGGCGCCGATCACCAGGGAGAACCTGTCGCTCTTGGCCAGCGCAGAACCCGTGAGCTGGCCGATGGGAGCGATGCCTACGTCGACACCCAGAAGGAACAAAGCCAACCCGATGATGACACAGAATGCACCAAACAGGAAACGCATCAGCTGAGGAGGTGTCAATGGCACCACAGTCCCATGGAGGACCAGCACCATCAACACGACAGGCAGCACCGAATAAGCAGCCTCCTGCAGTTTTCTGCTCAGTACAAACAACCGTTCACCTCCTGCCTATGGCAATCATGGCGAAGGGTTGGGCCCTCCGCCATGTTCCGTTCTACGATCCTTCCGCCAGTTCCTCGATCTCTTCTTCGACCTCCTCGGCTCCCTCTTTGTAAAATTCCTCTTCTTCCGGGTCCAACTCCTTTAAAAGGCGGAGAAATTCTCCCGCGTGGACCCGCTCCTCGTCTGCGATGTCTTTTAATACAGCAATGGCCAGCTTATTGTCGGTGGATTCGGCCAGCTGCATGTAAAGCTGTATTGCTTCGTACTCCGCCGCGACCATAAAGCGTATCGCCCGTATAAGTTCCGATTCGGTCAACTTTCGATCTTTCGCCATTCCGGAGAACGGATGTCCAAAATCCGGCATAGGATACCTCCTTTTCCACTTTCGGCAGACGAATCCGTTGGATCCGCCATCGTTGCGCGCACGACAGCCTGTGCACGTATATTCTATCAAACAGATCGGATTTTCTCAACTGCCGGCCTTGGCAAAAAGTTCTTCCGCAACAGCCTCATCAAGATGCTTTCGCGTCCATGCCATCGCGCCGGACAGTTCCGGCTTCCGGTCCTTCATGTTGTGGCAGTCCGAGCCGATGCGATGGATCCGCCCCGCCCGGATCCATTGATAGGCATTGCGGCGTGACATCAGCCCGCTCAGGGCCCCGGCGTTCATCTGGATCAGCAGTCCTTGCCCAATCAGGGCATCCAACGCTTCCGGATCCTGAACAGCTTTATAGCAGCGATCGATATGCGCGATCATAGGCCGCACATTTTGCTGGTAAATCAATTTTTCCAAACAGTCAAACACTCTGTGGCCCCAGCTGTCCGAAGGCATTTCAACCATAAGGATCCCTGTGTCGCCGATACAAAGCGCGGACAGAGCCACAGGATCCATACGCCACAGCTCGTCAAAATAGTATACTTCCGCTCCCAGGATCCTACGGGGCAACCCTGCTCCATGATCCGGCAGCGAAGCGATCGCTCCTTCCAGGCGCGCGCCGGCCCCCTTTCGCCTTTCGAGAAAGCGCGCCGGTGCTTCGTTCTGCGGATAAAAATGGGGCGTCAGCACGACGGCAGACACCCCTTGCGCAGCAATGGACCGCAACATTCCGATGGACTCTTCCGGATCTCTGCTCCCGTCGTCAAGGCCGGGCAGGATGTGGGTGTGCCAGTCAGTCACGGTTTTCTGTCGCATAGTCTCTTCCATAATAGCTCTTATACTTTCCGTAGCGATAACTGCGCTTCGCGTGGAAGGCTTTGTCGTTGAGCACGGTGCCGATGAGCTTGGCGTTGACAAATTGGAGCCGGTTGACGGCATACAGCAATTCATCCCGCTTGCTGATGTTTTCCCGGGTCACCAGGATCAATCCATCCAGAAGTCTTGAAAGAACTGTGGCGTCGGTCACCACGTTCACCGGCGGGGTGTCGATAAAAATATAATCGTAATAATCTTTCAAATGATCGATGAGGGCCTCCATATTTCTGGAGCCCAGCAATTCAACAGGATTCGGAGGCATGATGCCGCTGTATATGATGTCCAGGTTCTTATAGATCGACCGCTTGACCACAGATTCCAGATCCACAAATCTTGCCAGTACTTCCGCCAGGCCCGGCCCCGCTTCGGCGCCGGTGATGCGCTGAATGTTGGGGCGCCTCAGGTCGCCGTCCAGAAGAATGACCTTGTTGCCGATCTCTGCAAAAGTGATCGCCAGATTCATCACGGTGGTGCTCTTCCCTTCGCCGGGCACAGCGCTGGTGACGCCGATCACCTTTCCGTTGTCTCCTGCGATGGAAAACATCACATTGGTCCGAAGCGCCTTATAGGCCTCACGGACGTGAAAAGGGGTGTCCTCTCCCAGCAAAATGTCTTTGACCGGATGCCGTCCCGATTTGCCGGCCTGTTTTCTTTTGATGCGGGACGCAGGTTTCGTCTTAATACTCATAATGGCTCCTGTACGAGGCATATTTGCCATATCCGTTTGTCTTCGAATCTGAAAGATCGATGGTAGGGATCACGCCCAGAACAGGGATATCCACCAGCTTGGTGATATCCTCCTCCGAACGGATCGTCACGTCCAGCATATCCAGTAAAAGAACCAGCAAAACGCTGAGAATAAGTCCCAGCAAAAACCCGATGGCGGTATTGAGCCGTACGTTGGGCGTGGACGGCCCAACGGGCAGCGTCGCATAATCGATGACCTTTACCGAAGTAGCCTCCACGAAATCCATGATTTCTTCCGGCGCGTCCTTTGCGATCTGATTGGCCAGCTTCTGGGCGCTGGCAGGATCATCGGAAGTGACAGTCACATAAAAGATTTCCGTATTCTTTACCGATTGCGTGGACACCATGTGCTTCAACTGATCCACGGAATACTGGGCGCCGGTATTATTGACGACCTTCTGCAGCACCGTATTGCTTTTCACGATCTCCATATAGGTATTGACCAGGCGTTCCGACGCATTCAGATCACTGATGCTGGTAGTGTCGGCCTGGCCTACGCGTGAGTTGTTCACGAAAAGCTTGACGCTTGATTCGTAATACGGAGTCAACACGAACTGGCTGACGGAAAAGGCCAGGGCGCCGCCCAGCAGAGTGATGAGCAGGATCAGTTTGATATGGGACAGAATGATATCGATGAGCTCCTGGATCGTATATCCGTCGTCTACCGCGATCTGATCTCCATATTTGTTGTATCTGTTGGATTCGATGTCCGGCATTCGAAGCGCCCTCCCTGATGTTATAAATAAGACTTCGCTTTGTCGAGAAGCGCATTGCGCCTTGCATCCTTCTCGACTTTGTAAGCAGCCTGAAGTTCGCTCACGTAGGCTGCGATCTCCTCTTCGGCCATGCCTGCGGCGTTCAGCTCGGAAGAAAGGCCCGAGAGCAATGCCGTAAACCCGGCATCCACTTCTTTTTCCATAGCCGTGGCCTTGCCCATGTACGAGACCGCCAGATTCAGGATCGCCGATTTTCCGGCGCCCGATTCTTTCAATGCGATGTACTCGGTCTTGGCGTCGGCAATCAGTCCGTCGATCACGCTGTTCCCCTGGGCTTGCAATTTCGCAAAACCCGCCTCGTAACTGCTCACGACGGTCTGGATCCTGGCCGGATCCGGCACAGGAGGCTCAGGTGCTGCCGGGGCAGGGGCCGGCGTCGCAGGCTGCGACGGTTGAGCGGAAGGTGTCTGATCGGATGTGGGCTCGTCTTCCACAGGCGCGGGCACATTGAGTTCTTCAAGAATCTCTTCGGTGATCACAGTCATTTCCCGGCTGATCTGCGCTTTGTAATCGCTGTCGATTCCCCCAAAGAAAGCCTTGTAACCATTGTATCCTAAAAAGCCTGCTATGGCGATGAAAACAGTCGATATCAGAATAAATACACGGCTTCTGGATATATTCATAAATGATGCTCCCGTGCGGAAAGGGGCGGGCAGGCGCCCACCCCTTTGTCAAATCTGTTCTGCTGTGAATTAACGTTATTCTTAAATAATGTTCTTTTGCACCTGGAAGGTAAGCGTTGCAGACGCGGCGCCGCTGAAGGCGACGGTAACGGAGTAGACTTCGCCGTTGCTCATCCGGTCGAAGGATGCCTGGATCGAATCCTGGAACGCGCTCAGCGTGCTTCCCGGAACCTGGATTCCTGCAGCATTCAAATAGTATCCGGAAGGAGCGTCCCCAAGCCTGTCGAACATGTTGGCGATATCGGTGAAGGTGACGCCGCCGAACACATCCAACGCGTCCAGGTACTGCTTTGCCAGTCCGGTGGAAGCCGCATAGGCCACAGTCTGGTTGGCGGCATTCTTGATCGTCAGGCTCACGTTGTAATTTCCGGTCCTTGTGTTGGAGATGGCCACATCGATGGACGTATTGTCCTTGGTTGCCGCGCCGGGAATGATGTAAACGCCGCCCGCAGGAGACACCGGCGTGCCGCTGACAGCGACTTCTTCGATGCTGATTGCCATGGCCGGTGTTGTGGATCCGCCGCCGCCGGTGGGCGGCACTACAGTCACGTCGTCACCGTCGTCGTTGGTCACCACTGTGGTGCCGCCTTCGACGACAGTATCCCCGACGGTGACATTACTTACGCCGCTGGAAACGGTAAGCTCTGTATTAGCTGTATTGACAGCCGCGCCGGAACCTCCGGCCTGCACTTCCACAGTTTCTACGGTGCCTTCGCCGGAAACCGTGACTGAGGGAGCTGCGATCTGAACTGTTTCAACAGTAGCGCCGCTCTGCACTGTGACGCTGGATGCCGCGCCGCTGACAGTCACTGTCGTAACGGTGGTGGTGCCGCTCAGGATCACGTTGGAGTTGGCCCCCTGGACCGCCACATCAGCAATTGTGGCATTCTGCGCCGTCACCGTAACATTCTCGGAAAGCACGGTCACGCTTTCGAACTCGCCTTCCAGAATGACATCGCTGTCTCCATCCACTTCCGCTTCCGCCAGCACTGCGCCGTCCTGGGTCAGAATGCGTACCCGTCCGTCGGCGCCACGGGCAATGACGATATTTTTGACATCAGTGGCGGAGCCAATGAACTTAACAGAGTTCTCGCCGCCGCCGCGAATGACCGCGCGACCTTCCACCGTGATATTCTTAAGGATGGCATCGCCGTCTCCCACGCCGTCGCCGATCACCAGATCCCCGTCGATGCTCACGCCGTCCAGCGTAACGCCGGGCACCCGAATGACCACGTTGCCTTTTTCGGCAACCTCTGTGTATGTTCCGGCAACATCGATATACTGCTTGACCATATTATCCATGACCTTAGCGAATTCCGCTCTGGTGATGGTATCTTTGGGATGAAGCATTCCGCCGGAACCTTCCACATATCCGGCCGCTGTCATGGCGCTCAGTTCAGCCTGAGCCCAGGCTGCAACTTGCGCTTTATCTGAGAATGCGTTCAGCGGGACATATGACGTTCCGCTGTCTTTCAGCTTGAATGCCCTGGCCAGAACGACGAAGGCCTCCTGCCGGGTGATGCTGTCGTTGGGACGCATCGTTGCATCGCGCATGAAAGTCCCCATCTGAATGGCCTTGGCCATTTCGCCGGCATACCATGCATAGGAAGGAACATCCGTAATACCGGTCAGAGACGCCGCAGCCTGGGCCCCGAAAGCCCGGTTGACGATAGCAGCCATCTGAGCCCGGGTGAGCGCTGCTTCCGGCTTGATGTAGGTGCCGTCGTTCAGCTCAAATCCGTTCAACAGTCCGTTTACAACCGCAGCATTCAGGGAAGAGAACGACCAATGGCTCTCACCGGGCATGTCTTTGAACACCGCCTGACTGCCGGCCGCCGCAGCTTCCTGGGCAAAAATACCCGGAATCCCGCCGATCACAAGGGCAAGCGCCAATGCGACCAAGATCATTTTTCTTTTGAACATATTCATTCCCTCCGTAGTCCTACTGCAAAATTATATAGCAAGCATAGCATTGAATGTCACATACAAGAAATCCTTCTGGCAGGATGTTGATTACACTTTATAATATAGGACGTTTCCCGGATTTGTCAATGGCTCTTCCTGTATTTTACAGTGATCAGCGCCCACTGACCGATACACCGGCCACTCAAGTACATATTAATTTCGCAGACTGTGCAAGGGCGCCGGAATTCTTCCGCCTCTTTCAATAAACGCCGCACTGCTTTCGGCATGCACGGCAATTACCGGCGCATATCCCAATAAACCACCAAAATTCACTTGATCTCCTACTTTTTTTCCAAGAGCGGGAATAATACGAACGGCTGTTGTCTTGTTGTTCACCACGCCGATGGCCGCTTCGTCGGCGATGATCGCCGATAGCGTCTCAGCAGGGGTGTCGCCGGGCACGGCGATCATATCCAGGCCTACGGAACACACACAGGTCATAGCCTCCAGTTTTTCCAGCGTCAGGACGCCCCGGGCGGCAGCTTCGATCATCCCTTCATCCTCCGACACAGGTATGAAAGCGCCGGAAAGGCCGCCCACATGGGAGGATGCCATGACGCCGCCTTTTTTAACAGCGTCGTTGAGGAGCGCCAGGGCCGCCGTGGTACCGTGGGTGCCGCAGACTTCAAGACCCATTTCTTCCAGGATCCGGGCCACGCTGTCCCCCACCGCCGGCGTAGGCGCCAAAGACAGATCCACGATGCCAAAGGGAACACCCAGCCTGCGGGACACTTCCGAAGCCACCAGCTGTCCCATCCGTGTGATCTGAAAAGCCGTTCGCTTGACGGTTTCGGCAACCACATCGAAGGGTTGGCCCGGCACGGATTCCAGAGCATGCTTGACGACTCCGGGACCGGAAACGCCTACATTGATGACGCATTCGGGTTCACCCACGCCATGAAAAGCGCCAGCCATAAACGGGTTGTCTTCTACGGCGTTGGCAAAGACCACGAACCGGGCACAGCCGGAACAGGGCGCCGATGCCGTCGCTTCGGCGATCGCCCTGATCGCCCGACCCATCTGGCCTACAGCGTCCATATTGATGCCCGATCGAGTGGAAGCCACATTGACGCTGGCGCAGACCAGATCCGTTGCGCCAGCGCTTCGGGCAGAGATTCGATAAACCGGCGCTCGCCTTCGGTGTAGCCTTTATGGACCAGGGCGCTGAATCCTCCGATAAAATCCACACCGCAGGCCTTGGCCGCCCGGTCCAGGGCAACCGCATAGGCCGCGCAGTCGCCGCCGGCAGCTTGGGTGAGCAGGGCTACAGGAGTGACGGAGATTCGCTTATTGACGATAGGCACTCCATATTCCCGCTGCACGGCCTCCACTGTGCGGACCAGGCCAGAGGCCCGGCTGGTGATCTTGTCATAGATCTTTTCGCAGCAGCGCGTTGCATCAGCGTCGATACAGTCCATGAGAGATATCCCCATCGTGACCGTCCGGATATCCAGGTGCTGCTGGTCGATCATCTCCATGGTTTTCAATATGTTTTGTGTATTCAACATGTCGGGCCTCCTAGATCTGATGCATGGCGTCGAAGAGGTCGGTGCGCTGGAGCCGGATCTCAAGATCCTGCTCTTTTCCATAGGCCTCCATGCGGTCGGCAAGGGCTTCGATCGCCAGAGCTGAACCGGTCAGGTCCACGATCATCATCATCGTGAAAAATGTCTGCATCACGGTTTGGCGGATATCCAGAATATTGACCCCGTGGCGGGCCAGCTCGCTGCACACGCCCCCGATGATGCCGACCCGGTCCCGGCCGATGACTGTTACTAATGCTTTCATACTGCCTCCTTTAAGAATAATGGACCTATTATAGCAAGGCACAGCGTCCATGGCAAGCAAAGGCCGATCGCCTATTGACGATTTTTTCCTCGACATGGTACAATGTCCCTGTCTTCGAGCCTTACTCCCTACGGCAACGCTATGGGATTGAGGCCGTACCGGGAAACCGGTTCAGGGTCGCGTCCGGAAACAGATCGGCCTTCCTCATTGAAAAGGAGACGGATCCCATCGATGCGCAGAGCTGTTGCCCTGCTTGTTGTTGTCGTCCGTATCCCTGAGGGTGCGGATTTTTCTTTTGCAGCAACAGAATTGGAGAATCATCTTGAAACACAAGCTTATCTTCATGATCATCACTTTCCTGATGATCATGAGCCTCGCCGGCTGCGGCGCGCCGACGGCGTCTGAAAATACAGGGCAAGAGACAACGGAATTGATGATCTTTGCGGCGGCGTCGATGACCGAAACGCTCACGGAGATCGGTGAAATATATGTGGAAGAAAATGAAGCTGTCAAAGTATCGTTCAACTTTGACTCTTCCGGCACACTCAAGACCCAGATCGAGGAAGGCGCACTTTGCGACGTGTTCATCTCTGCCGGTCAAAAGCAGATGGATGGACTGGACGTCGCCGCAGGATCAGAAAAAAATCCGGACAGGCTGGACCACGTACTGCAGGATAGCCGCATCGACCTGTTGGAGAACAAAGTCGTTCTGGCTGTCCCCGATGATGACCCGGCGGACATCCACACCTTTCAGGATATGAAAAATGCCCTGGAAAACGGAAACGTTCTGCTGTCCATGGGCAATGCCGACGTACCCGTGGGCCAGTATGCGCAGAAGATCCTGACTTGGCTGGAGCTGGACGAAGCCGCGCTGGCCGCGGCAGGAACCATTACCTACGGCTCCAACGTCAAAGAGATCGTCACCCATATCCACGAGTCTGTGGTGGACTGCGGGATCGTCTATGCCACGGATGCGACAGCCGCAAACCTGACCGTTGCAGATACGGCAACTGCAGAGATGTGCGGCCGGGTCGTCTATCCTGCAGCCGTTATGAATACGTCCTCCAACAAGGACGCAGCCCTGGCATTTCTCGATTTCCTTCGCAGCGAAGCGGCTTCCGCCGTCTTCCGTTCCGCGGGCTTTACGCCCATTCTTTAAGGCGGTTTGTATGGATTGGTTTCCGCTGCTGAATTCTCTGCGGATCGCAGGTATCAGTACATCGATCATCTTTTTCGCCGGCTTGGCCGCAGCCTATTACATCGCAAAAACACCGCCGGCAGTGAAGGGACTTCTGGATGTGGCGCTGACATTGCCTTTGGTATTGCCTCCCACCGTGATCGGCTATTTGCTCCTGCGGCTGCTTGGCCCCAACCGGTTTTTCGGCGCCTGGTTTCTGGATGTCTTTGGAACAAGGCTCACCATGACCTGGTGGTCGGCGGTCTTTGCCACCGCGGTCGTCATATTTCCGTTGATGTACCGGACCGCCCGGGGCGCTTTTGAAGCCTTCGATGAGACACTGGCCTACTCCGGCCAGTCCATGGGGCTGTCCGACACCTATATTTTCTGGCGGATCCGCATGCCTTGCTGCAGGCCGGGCATCCTGGCCGGCACGGTGCTGGCGTTCGCCAGGGCCCTTGGAGAATATGGCGCCACCAGCATGGTGGCCGGCTATATCCCAGGGACTACGGCCACCGTATCCACCACGGTGTATCAGCTGTGGCGTACCAACGACGATGCCCTGGCCTTTCGATGGGTGATGATCAATCTGGCGATCTCCTTCGTCGTTCTTCTGGCCGTCAACCTGATCGAGAAAAACGGCACAACCACCGGCGGCCGCATCGCGAAGAACAGAAGGGGCTCCTGACATGTCGCTCTTCGTCGATATCGAAAAAAAGCTGGGCTCCTTTCGACTGAAAGCGGAGCTGACAGCGTCGGATGAAACCCTGGCGCTCCTGGGCGCCTCGGGCTGCGGCAAAAGCATGACGCTCAAATGCATCGCAGGGATCGAAAAGCCCGACCGGGGGAAAATCGTGGTGGACGGTGTGACGCTCTATGACTCAGAGCGTGACATCAACCTTTCACCCCAGGAGCGCCGGGCGGGACTCATTTTTCAGAATTACGCGCTGTTTCCCAACATGACGGTTCTGGAAAACATCCGGGCCGGCGCCCGCCGGGGGAAGGATCCGGCGGCCAGAGAAAAAAGCATCGCCGGGATCATCGACAGCTTCGGCCTGGCCGGCCTGGCCGGACACTATCCTGCCATGCTTTCCGGCGGACAGCAGCAAAGAGTAGCCCTTGCCAGGATACTGGTGTCTCAGCCACGGATCCTGTTGCTGGACGAGCCCTTTTCTGCCCTGGACAGCCACCTGCGCTTTCGAATGGAGGAAGAGCTGCGGCAAGTGATCCGTCGTTTCGGAAAGACCGTGATCCTCGTCTCTCATAATCGCAAGGAGGTCTTTCGCCTTTCTGACCGGATCGCCATCATGAACAACGGACAGGTTGAAGCCATCGGCCCCCGGCATGCCGTATTTGAGGATCCCAGAACCAGAACCGGGGCCTTGCTCACCGGCTGTAAAAATATTTCGCGCATACGGAAAGTGAACGACCACCGCATCGAAGCTTTGGACTGGGGCATCGAATTGGCGGTCGAAAAAAAGGTAACGGATGAAAGCTTCGCAGGCATCCGCACCCATGAAATACAGGCCTCCGGCGAGGAAAACAAGTTTCGCTGCACGGTAGTCAAGGAAGTGGAAAATCCCTTTTCCTGCACCGTTCTGCTGCGCCCCGAAGGAAAGGACCCAGCCGAGCCCATCGGATGGGAGTTGGACAAGACCACTTGGAACAGGATCCGGGCCGAGTATATCGAGGTCAGCCTGCCGCCTGGATCCGTCATGTTGCTGAAAGGATGATAACCATGCTGAACAACCCGGAATATATGATCGCCAGGGACCTTCTCCTGAGCATGGCGCGCCCGCTGGAGACAGAAACAGCCCCCTTAAGCTGCTGCGCAGGAAGAACCCTTGCCGGGGATCTGGTGGCAATAGAAAATATTCCACCCTTTGACCGGTCCGCTTATGACGGGTATGCCTTCCGCGGAGAAGACACAGCCCATGCGTCGGCGGAATCGCCGGTGGCGCTCAGGATCCTGGAAGAGATCCCTGCGGGGACGCTCCCCTCCCGCCGTATCACGCAAGGAACAGCGGCCAAGATCCTTACCGGCGCGCCGATCCCCGAAGGCGCAGATGCTGTGATCCCTTACGAAGAAACAACTTACACCGAAGATTATGTTTCCGTCAACCGGGCAACAAAGCCCGGCGAGGCTGTCGTGCGGGCCGGCGAAGACGTGAAAGCGGGACAGCTTCTTGCCCGCGCAGGCGACAGGATCGATGCCGGACTAGCCGGTACGCTGGCAGCTCAGGGGGTCGCCGTCCCCCGGGTGTGGCGGCGACCCCGTATAGGCGTCCTGTCCACGGGGAGTGAAGTGATCGAGGCCGACACAGCCCCACAGTACGGAAAAATACGGAATTCCAATCGCTATATGCTGGAAGCAGCCCTCGAAGAAGCCGGGTGCGTGCCGCATTATCTTGGCCTGGCCGGGGACGATAAGCAAAGCATCGCCGATCTGATCCGCAGCGGTATCATGAGCTGCGATGGCATCATCATGACCGGCGGCGTATCCGCGGGAGACTATGATATGACGCCGGCGGCCATGGAAGATGCCGGGGCCGAAGTCCTGGTCCGCGGTGTCGCGATGAAGCCGGGAATGGCCTGCGCCTACGGATCCCTGAACGGTAAGCTTTTATTCGGGCTTTCGGGAAATCCTGCTTCATCCCTTACGAATTTTTACGCAGTTGTGCTGCCGGCGCTTCGGAAGATGTGCGGCTGCCGCGAACCGCTTCCAAGAGAGCTCCCGGTGACCTTGGCCGCTCCTTTCCCTAAAAAAAGCAAAACCACCCGGTTTCTGCGAGGGACACTGGATCTATCTGACGGGACGGCTCGAATGATCTTGTCAAAGGAGCAGGGAAATGCCGTGCTGAGCAGCGCCATCGGCTGCAATGTCATGGCCCTTGTGCCCGCAGGCAGCGGCGCCCTGGAAAAAGGAACGATACTGAAAGGATTTCTCTTATGAAGAAAATACCTGTCGAACAATCTCAGGGTATGGCCCTGTGTCATGACATCACGGCCATGAAAGACGGATTCAAGGGCCCGGCCTTCCGGCGGGGCCATGTGGTCCGGGAAGAAGACATTCCAAGGCTGCTGGATCTGGGAAAAAAGACGATCTTTGTCTGGGAGGAACAAGCCGGCGAGATCCACGAAGAAGACGCAGCCCGGCGCATGGCTGCGGCAGCCTCCGTGGCAGGCGCCCACTATACGGAACCCTCGGAAGGGAAAGTGCTATTGGTCGCAGACAGGAACGGCCTGTTTCGGGTCAATACGGATCTGCTTCGGGAGATCAATTCCATTGGCGATTTGACGATCGCCACGCTGCCGGATCATTATCCCGCAGAGGCGGGCATGTCTCTTGCGTCCATGCGGATCGTGCCGCTGGTCACCCGGGAAGAACAGCTCCTTCGCGCCGAAGCGCTGTGTCGGGAAACAAAGCTGCTGGATCTCAAGCCATACCGCGAACGAAGGGTCGGCGTGATCATCACCGGGTCGGAAGTGTATTCCGGCAGGATCACCGATCGATTCGAGCCGGTTTTACGGCAGAAGCTTGGGAAATATCCCTGCAGGATCCTGGACGTCGCCCTGTGCGACGATGATATCGGCATGATCCGGGAGACAGCGAGCCGGCAGCTTGCAGCCGGCGCCGATTTTCTGATCTTAACAGGCGGCATGTCTGTGGATCCCGATGATCTGACACCGACGGCCATTGCCGGCCTGGGTGCGCGGATCCTGTCTCACGGCGTTCCTGCGCAGCCGGGGAATATGACGCTGGTGGCTTATTTAAACGACATAGCGATTTTGGGAATCCCGGGGGCAGCCATTCACATGCCCACTACAGTATTCGATGTGCTCCTGCCCGCCGTTTTTGCAGAGGAAGCGATCTGCCGGCAAGATTTGATACGCCTCGCCGAAGGCGGGCTCT
>CALLHZ010000087.1 GCA_938009115.1 uncultured Clostridia bacterium | reverse complement strand
CTGTGACGTAAAAATAGGCGAAAACGTCTTCTCCGGCGACCTGCACGCCTACACGCAGATGGCGATCCACAATACCTGGGGCGTCGTCTTGCTGGAACAGATGGGTTACGAACGGGTCGTCCTGGCACGGGAGCTGTCTCTGGAGGAGATCCGGCAGGTTGCCGGCGCTGCAAAGCTGCCCCTGGAGGTCTTTGTCCACGGCGCCCACTGCACCTGCGTTTCCGGGAATTGCTATCTTTCTTCCATGCTGGGCGGGCGGAGCGGAAACCGCGGCCTTTGCGCCCAGCCCTGCCGGTTGGATTTTCGGCTGGACGGACGTTCCCACGCGCTGTCGCTGAAGGATCTGTCTGTTCTGAGCAGCCTGCAGCAGCTGCAGAAAGCCGGCGTATCGTCCTTCAAGATCGAAGGGCGGCTGAAACGTCCTGAGTACGTAGCTGCGGCAGTGACCGGATGCAAGGCGGCGCTGGCGGGTAAAAAGCCCGATACTGCCCTTCTGCGGGATCTTTTTTCCAGAAGCGGTTTTACCGATGGGTATCTGAAAGGACGGCCCACGGCTGAGATGTTCGGATATCGGACGCGGGAGGATGTGCAGGCATCGGCAGCCGCCCTCGGATCTATGCCGGAGCTCACACGGGAAGCATCCGCGCCCATACCGGTCGATATGAAGCTGAAGATCTCCTGGGGGCGGCCCGCAGCATTGACGCTGAACGACGGCAGTCATTCCGTCACGGTCACCGGCCCCTTGCCCCAGCAGGCCGTCGAAAGGGAGCTGACCCTCGAAGTGGCACGGCGCGGACTTCAAAAAACAGGCGGCACGCCCTTTGTTCTTGGAGATCTTTCTGTGGAGGTCGGAGAGGGTCTGACGCTTTCCCTGGGGGAGATCAACGCGCTCCGGCGCAGCGGGCTGGAAGCCCTCGCCGGCAGTCGGGATCCTCTGCCGGTCTATGAACGGGCCTCCGAAGGCACTGAAAGGCTTGGAGACTATCGCCCGCCGGCGCAGCCGGAGATCCGCCTTCGCTTCGAACAGGCAGCTCAGATCTTCGATGAAGCCGGAGCCCACCGGCTGATTCTCCCGCTGGACGAGATCCTGTCACATCCTGATCTGCTGGAAGCAGGAAAATCTCCTTTGATCGGAGAGATCCCATCCCTGGTATTCCCTTCGGACGAAGCGGAAACGCTTCGAAAGCTGGAAATGCTGGCGCAGCGCGGTCTGCAGCATGTGCTCTGCGACAACCTGGGCGCGGCGCATGCGGCTCTGGGCATGGGCTTTACCGTTCATGGAGGTCCTTCTCTGAATGTCCTGAACAGTCGCGCATTGAGAGTCTTTCAGGATATGGGACTGGCAGACGTCACATTGTCTTTTGAAAGTTCCTTTGCCCAGGTGCGGAGGCTGGAAGGCGAGCTTGCCCGGGGCGTGATCGGCTACGGCTATCTTCCGCTGATGAAGCTGAGAGCCTGTCCGGCCCGGACGAAGACCGGCTGCGAAAACTGCAGCGGTTTGCGGATCCTTCGGGACCGGAAAGGGATCACTTTTCCCTTGATCTGCCGGGACCGGAAGTATTCGGAGCTGCTCAACAGCGTACCGCTCTATGTGGCAGACAAATCCATTCCCAGGCTGGATTTTCAAACCTTGTATTTCACCACGGAAGACAGGGCATCATGCCGGGACGTTCTGGCGGCGTATCTTGACAAAAAACCGCCGGCCTTTCCCAGGACCGGCGGACTGTATTATCGAAAGCTGCTGTAGCGGATCATTTCGAAAAATCATGCGCGACTTCTCTTGCCAGGCTGTCGCTGCCGAACAGGCTGATCGTCTGAAGCCCGATGATACGGGCCCCTACGGAGATCGCGTTCCGGCCGGCTTCTCCGCCGGCGTAAGCCGCGAATTCCTGCGTATGCAGGGCAGTGCCCTGGGGCGCGATCTGAAGGCAGGGATGGAATGTGGGGCACACATAGCTCACGTTGCCCGCATCAGTGGACGCAAAGATCTTGCCGGGATCGCCGTTCAGGGGCAGCCCCAGTTCTTCGTACACGCCTGCCAGGGCCTCCAGCCCGGGCAGGTTTTTTTTCAGGTTGGAATAAGAGGGGAAGGATACTGTCTTTTCACAACAGGTCTGGGTGGCCGTGGCAGCGCCCCGGGCGCAGTCGTCCACCAGCCGCTGGACCTCGTCGGCGTAATCCTTGTCCTCCGCCCGGACATAAAATTCGCAGGAAGCCTGATCGGGGACGGTGTTGGGGATCCTGCCGCCATCCCGGATGACCCCGTGGATGCGCGCGTCCGGACGGACATGCTGGCGCAGCATATCGATGCCGTGGAACATCAACTGCACCCCGTTCAGGGCATTTTTACCTTCCCAGGGCGATGCTGCTGCATGGGCGGGCTTTCCTTTGAAGGTATAGGTATTGCCCCGAAGGGCCAGACAAAGCGGAGACAGCAGATTGCTGTCGAACAGATGGACCATCATGGCCATATCATATCCGTCAAACAGGCCGTTTTCGATCAGGGTAGCTTTTCCGCCGCCCCGCTCTTCGGCCGGGGTCCCGATCAGGTGGACGTCCAGGTCCAGGACGTCCTGCAACGGGCGCAGCGCTAGACCTGCCAGGGCGCTGATCGCAGCGCTCACATTATGTCCGCAGGCGTGGCCGATTTCCGGCAGCGCATCGTATTCGGTCAGGATCACCATTTTTCGGGAGCGAGGAGCGCTTTGGGGCGCGGCGAGGAACGCCGTGTCCAGCCCTCCGGCAGGACGGGTGACCCGGTAGCCTTCCTGTTCCAGCAGCGCGGCGATGCGCTCCGAGGCTCTGATTTCCGAGCCGGACACCTCGGGATGGCAGAACAGCCAATCGCTGAGCTCTGTGGCAAAGGGCAGGTATTTTGGGATCTCCCGTTCCAGCAGATCCATGAAGCCCTTTTTATTTGAGAAGTCTATTCGTCTTGATTCCATCGGTTTCCTCTTTCCAGGTAGCTTTGCAGAAAGCTTCGGCGGTGAATGGGACAAAGTCCCAGCTTGTCCAGACCTTCGTAATGGTCCCGGGTTCCGTAGCCCTTGTTCCGTTCAAAGGCATAGCCGGGATACGTGCTGCCGTACGCTCTCATCACCTCGTCCCGGGCGACCTTAGCCAGGATCGAAGCCGCCGCGATGCTCACCGAAAGGCTGTCTCCCCGGATGATAGCGGTTTGCGGCGCATTGCATTCCGGCAGGTATAATGCGTCGATAAGAACATGCTGAGGTCGGACCTTGAGGCTGCGAAGGGCCAGTATCATGGCTTCTTTTGTTGCCTGCAGGATATTGATCTCATCGATCCTTCCGCAGTCGCGCCAACCTAGGGCCCAGCAGACGGCTTTTGTCCGGATCTCCAGCGCCAGCGCCTCGCGGCGGAGCGGCGTCAGCTTCTTGGAATCGTCGATCCCAAGGATGTCGCAATCCGGCGGGAGGATGACCGCGGCAGCTGTCACCGGTCCGGCCAGGGGACCTCTGCCCACTTCGTCCACGCCCGCAATCAAAGAAACGCCTGTTTCCAGGAGCGCTTCTTCGTAGCGGCGCATTTCCTGCAGCCGCCGGCGGAGTTGTTGTTCTCGTTCTCCCCGGTCCATATCAATCCCGGTCAGGCTGGAATTCCCGGAGAAACACCTGCCGTACGCTGGAATTTTCGTTGCGGACCGATTTCATCTCAAAACCCTTCAGAGATTTCAGGAAGGGCGTCAGCTTGGGGAAGCCGTAGTTTCTTACGTCAAAGTCCGGATAGCGCTTGAGCAGACGATTGCCCAGATCGCTGATGGAGACCCAGCCGTCTTCGTCGGAGTTTTCCGAAATGATGGATGCGATGGCGCCCCGGATGGTATCCAGGCTGGTCACCTCTGCTACGGGAAATTCGTCTTCGTCGTCGATGGGGACGATGCCGATATCCTGGGCCTTGAACTTGTCGGTCTTCAGCTCTTGTTCTGCTTTCACAGGCGTCTTGGCCTTGCTGGCGGGCTTGACCGGAGCAGGCTTGGCTGCGGGCTTTGGCTGCGCCGTTTTGCTTCTGGAAGCGTTTCGGCCCTTATCGGAACCGACCCCGGCGCCGCCGGAAAGGATATCCAGGTATTTGAACTTATTGCAGGCGGATATGAAAGCCTTTGGCGTCTTTTGCTCGCCCATGCCCACGACCATCATGCCGGACTCCCGAAGCCTGGAGGCCAGGCGGGTAAAATCGCTGTCGCTGGTGACCAGACAGAAGCCTTCCACGTTGCCGGAGTACAGGATGTCCATAGCGTCGATGATCATGGCGGAGTCCGTGGCGTTTTTTCCGGTCGTGTAGCCGTACTGCTGGATCGGGGTGACCGAATGCTCGAGAAGCACCTTCTTCCAGGGCGCCAGCGCCGGCTTGGTCCAATCGCCGTAGATCCTTTTGTAAGTGGCTTCGCCGTCGTTGGAAATTTCGTCGAGTATGACTTTTATATATTTATCTGAGATATTGTCCGCGTCGATCAGGACGGCGAACCTTCGGTCGCTGGTTGCCATAGTTCCTCCTTTGGAAGCTGCATTTTCCGATGAAATTATGATATCACGATTGCTATCGGAATGCAAAATAAAGCGCCGCGGCTTTACACTCCGCAGCGGCATGATATAATCGATGTGCTATGATAGAATATACGATACTAAGGGCTTCTCTGCCCGTGACTGAATTACTCGAAAGGTATCTGGAGATTGATCGCTTTGAACAGGGCTGCCGCAGCTGCGGCAACTACGGAACAAACCCCGGGTGTCCGCCCCACGATTTTGACGTGGAGGAACTCTGGCTTCACTACGACCGATTGGAGCTGTACGCGGTCTCCATCCCCGGGGACTCTTCCTGGGACGAGGCGGACCGGTGGCTGACAGAGCAGCTTCTTGCGCTGGAAAAATCCCTTCCGGGGAGCCTTTGCCTCTGCCCGGGCAGCAGCGGAGGACTATCAACGTCCGGGATGCACTACAGCATCCAGTCGCTTGGCGGAAACGTGGAAAAGCTCAGCCGGGAACGATTGGGCCTGTTCCTGCAGTGGGGTATCGCCGGCGCGGCGCCCGAACGGCTTTCGCTGGTCGGAGGCCTGTTATTGCCTGAAGGTTGCGGAGGGGTTACCCTCTGAAAGCTTTGACGAGGAATCTTCCCATGACTACGCCGGCCAGACACAGCCCCACACTCAGGGCAATGTACAGGTAAGCGGTGCCGCTGCGGCCGTTTTCGAACAAAAGCACCGTCTCCAGCCCGAAAGCTGAAAAAGCAGTGAATCCGCCGCAAAAGCCCATTTCCATAAAGAACATGCGATTGCTGGTGAGAGGCGGCAGTTCTCCCGTAAATTCCGTCAGGATCCCGATGGCCAGGGCGCCGGCAAAATTGATCAGGAGTGTTTTGATCGGGAACGGACCCGCATTCAAAGGCATCTGCATCACGAGGTAGCGGGCCGCCGCGCCGAGAAAGCCGCCGGCGCCGACCAGAAGACATTGTGTCATCTCCGATATCCTTTCTTGTCCGTCGAAGCGCCGGATGCTGCTCCGGATCATGACTTCGACCGGACTCATTATACGCAATACGGATTTCCCTTGCAACGGATAATCTTCCGATCCCGCTCCGGCGGGATTTTTTTATTGCGCCGGGGCTGGTCCGGCGCGCTTTTTTTCTGTGGAGGAGGACATGGGAAGAAAGTAGGAAAAGGTGGTGGAAATGCCCATTTTTTCATAGAAATTGCTTGCATATGGGAGTGAAGTGGTTTATAGTGGAGGTAATAAATGCACTGGAGGATCCTGACGTTGTTGATGGGTGTTTATCAAAACTCCATAGACGCAAAAAACCGGCTGATCGTGCCGGCCAGGTTCAGAGATGAACTTGGATACAAATGCGTCCTGACAAGGGGTCTTGACCAGTGCCTTGTTATTTATCCCATGTCGACCTGGGCGGAGCAGCAGACTAAGCTGGCCGCGCTGCCCCGTTCCGACGAAATGGCCCGGGCCTTCCTCCGCTACATGTATGCCAATGCGGTGGAATGCGAGATCGACAAGCAGGGCCGGATCACGCTGCCCCAATATCTGAAAGAGATCGCCGAAGTCCAGAAGGATCTGGTCACCATCGGCATGCTGGACCGGGTCGAGCTGTGGTCCAGGGAAATCTACGAGAATTCTGAGCTCGGCGGAAAGCTTTCGCCGGACGATTTCAAGAAGATCGGGGACACCTATCAGGTGTAGCGTCTATGGATTATTATCACGTACCCGTCTTATATAACGAAGTGCTGGAAGCGCTGGCGATCCGCCCCAAGGGAACCTATGTGGACGGAACGCTGGGCGGAGGAGGGCACGCGCTGGGCATATGCGGCGCGCTTTCCTGGGACGGCCATTTTATAGGGATCGACCAGGATCCGGCAGCTCTGGAAGCCGCTTCGGAACGGTTGGCCGGAGCCACCTGCAAGCGCAGCCTGGTCCGGGGCAATTACTCCGACATGAAAGCGATCCTGGCCTCCCTGAACCAGACTCGCGTCGACGGCATCCTGCTGGACCTGGGGGTTTCCTCCTTTCAACTGGACACGCCGGCCAGAGGATTTTCCTACATGCATGACGCGCCGCTGGACATGCGGATGGATCCCCGGGGGAGCCTGACGGCGGAAGTTGTGGTCAACGAATACGAAACAGAACAGATCCAGCGGATCCTGAAAGAATACGGGGAAGAACGCTGGGCCTCCAGGATCGCGGAGTTCATCGGAGACGCCCGGAAGCAGCAGCGGATCTCCACCACTTATCAACTGGTGGAGATCATCAAAGCGGCGATACCGGCCAAAGCCCGCCGGGAGGGGCCCCACCCCGCCAAACGGACCTTCCAGGCCATCCGGATCGAAGTGAACGATGAGCTGGGCCATCTGGAGCGGGCGCTGAACGACCTCACCGAAGCTCTGGCCTCCGGAGGCAGACTGGCGGTGATCACTTTCCACTCCCTGGAAGACCGGATCGTAAAAGATCACATCAATCAACGGATCAATCCCTGCACATGTCCTCCCGATCTGCCGATGTGCGTCTGCGGAAAGAGGGCGGATATCAAAAAAATAACAGGAAAGCCCGTAACAGCTTCGCCGCAGGAGCTTGAACAGAACCCCAGATCCCGCAGCGCAAAACTCAGAGTGATCGAAAAGCTATAAGAGAAAGGATCGGCAAAATGACCTCCGCAGAGAGAATGGCAGCGTACACAACCGAATACATCCGTTTCGACGCAGAACCTGTTCCCGTCAGAGGAAAAACCGTTTCGGAAGTGCAGGTCAAAGCGGCGCCTCTCGGTCTCCGTCAACGGATCCAGGCATTTTTCCTGCTGGTGCTCTGCGGCTTTATATTCATCGGACTGATCGGCGTCAATGCCTTTTCCTCCAAGTTGCAGTATGATATCAACACGCTGAACCGGAAGATCCTGTCCGTGGAGCGCACGGTCCAGAATCTTGAGGTGGAGATCCAGACAGCGACCAGTATTTCCACCGTTGAGGCCAAAGCACTGGCCATGGGCATGGTGTATCCCACTTTTCAAGAGATGGTCTACCTGGATGACCAGGCCGGCGTGCAGGAAGACTTTGCGCTGGCGCTCAGGGAATCGGCGTACGAATAGCCGCGCCGCCCCGGTCGATGCAGGGTGGCGTTTCTTTTTCTGAAGCATGATCAACGGGGAGAAACTGATGCGTGTCCAGGAGCCTACAAACAAAAATCGGAGCAGGCTGGTATTCCTTTTCGGGATCGCCTGTCTTCTTTTTGTGCTTTTGGCGCTCCGCCTGGGATGGCATCAGATCATCCGCGCCGAAAAATACGCCCAGATGGCTACGGACCAGCAGACCAGCGACAGCACGGTCCAGGCTGTGCGCGGGTCGATCGTGGACAGAAACGGAAGGGATCTGGCCATCAGCGCAGCCACCAATACCATCTGGATCCGCCCGGATTCGGTCAAAGGTAACGGAAAGACGCCCGAAGAGATCGAAGAAAATCTGCAGCAGGAAACAAAAATCCTGGCGCAATACCTTCAAATGAGCGAAGATTCCGTGCGGGAGATCAT
>CALLHZ010000086.1 GCA_938009115.1 uncultured Clostridia bacterium | reverse complement strand
CACAAGGTCCTGCTGATGATCGATTTGGGCGATCTTCGGGAAGGGATGTTCTATCAGGACGAAGAGGCCATTATGGCCGCCTGCGACGAGATCCTGAAAATGCGCCATGTGAAGCTGTTTGGCATCGGTACCAACCTGACCTGCTACGGCGCCATCATCCCCAAGGAAGATAATCTGGGCCAGCTTGCCGGGCTGGCCAGCCGCATCCAGCGCCGGTTCCGCACTACGCTGGCGATGGTCTCCGGCGGCAACAGCAGTTCAGTCTATCTGATCCCCAAAAGGCAGCTTCCGGCGGGCATCAACAATCTGCGCCTGGGCGAGGCTTTTATTCTGGGAAACGAAACGGCTTATACAAGCCGGATCCCTGGCACCTGCAATGACGCGGTGCTGCTTCGGGCCCAGATCATCGAATGCAAAGAAAAGCCCTCTTTGCCCATCGGTGAAGTGGGCGTGGATGCTTTCGGAGAGGTCCCGCATTACGAGGACAAAGGCATCATCACCCGGGCTATCCTGGCCGTGGGCAAGCAGGACACCAATCCCGACGGCTTGACGCCAATGGATCCTGCCGTGGAGATCCTGGGCGGGTCCTCGGATCATTTGCTGGTAAATGTCACGGGTACGGATTATCACCTTGGAGATACGTTGGACTTCAGACTGGATTACGGCGCGTTTTTAAAGCTGTTTACAAGTCCCTATGTTACCAGAAGCTATCGGTAGAAAGGCAGAAGCATGATCACTTATGAGCAGGTCGTTCAGGACGCGGCGGTCCGGGAATACATTTCGAAGGCCGACGAATCCCTCATGGCTTTGGGCTATACTGAACACAGCTTTGCCCATGTGACCCGGGTTGCCGAAACGGCGAAGTATATCATGGAGAAGATGCAGTATCCGGAGCGAGAGGTGGAACTGGTGCGCATCGCCGCGTATCTTCACGATATCGGCAATCTGGTGAACCGGATCGATCATTCCCAAAGCGGTGCGGTGATCGCTTTTCGTATCCTGGATCGTCTTGGCGGCGAACCGGCTGATATCGCTACGGTGGTGACGGCCATCGGAAACCACGACGAAGGGACCGGCATTGCCGTCAATCCCGTCGCTGCCGCGCTGATCATAGCGGACAAGTCCGATGTTCGTCGCACCCGAGTGCGCAACCAGGACAAATCCAGCTTCGATATCCATGACCGGGTCAACTATTCCGTGCGAAAATCCCAGGTGCGGATCAATGACGAGCGGACGTTGTTGAAGCTCAAGCTCACCATCGACAGCCGTTACAGCTCCGTGATGGATTATTTTGAAATCTTTCTGCAGCGCATGATCATGTGCCGGAAGGCAGCGGAAACGCTGGGCTTGGAATTCAAGCTGATCATCAACGAGCAGCAGCTGATTTGATTGCTTGCGTAAAATAAAAGGGAGGTCACTTCATTCTGAAGGTGACCTCCCTTTGTGATTCTATCTTATTCGGCTTCGACAGCACTTTTACGGACGCTCTCGATACCTTTTTTGCAGCTGGCTTTGGCCTTGTAGCCTTCCGAAGCCAGGATCGGCTCCCCGTTGGATGCTTTCAACCGGAAGCGGAACTCGCCGCCTTTGTCTGTATAGATCTCGAATTTCGGGTTCTTGGCCTTTTCAAAGCCTTCTACCGTCTGATCCTCCAGGCCCGCGATCGGAGCGTTCTTCCGTACGCTTTCGATCCCGTTCATGCAAGCTTTTTGCGAACTGTAGACCTCCGATGTGCCGATGATCTGGCCGTTGCCGGCCTGCAGGCTGAAAACAAAGCCGGTCTTCGTTTCTTTCACATTGAATTTGCCCATGGGCGCCACCTCCCTAACCATTCAATAGCTTGTACTGTCAGTATAGCACCGGGTGCGAGGCTTGTCCATGAATGCGCGGTGATTCGGCAGAGTATTATTCAGATACTTTGAAAAAGGAGAAAAGGCCTTCTCCGGCCAGCGTCCCGTCCTCATGGGTCAGCTTGGCGGCAATGACGCAGGTTTTCCTGCCCCGGTGGTTCACCTGGGCCGTGCAGTACAGTGTGCCCTCGCTGGTAGCCTTGTAAAACTGGAAGCTGCAGCTTTGGGTCACGTAGCGGGCGCCTGTGCTGTGGGCCGCGGCGCCGGCCACGGTGTCGGCCAGGGAAACGTAAACGCCTCCGTGGACATGATGGTTGCGGTTGATCACTTTATCCGAATAAGCCACATGGCCGGCGGCGAAGTCCGGACGGACCTCTGTCATCATCACGCCGATGCCGTTGGTGTAGGGGTTTCGCTCGTTGAATTCTTTGAGCAGTCTTTCGTAGTCCATAGTATGTTCCTTTCCAAAATGTTTTTCTTATGATACCACAGCAGAGCTTCCCGGCAAAGAGAAATCCCTACAGATTCCGGGCTCTTTCGTAAAGCCGCTTCTGTTCTTCTTCCGTGGTGGTCTTTTCCAGAAGCCAGGCGATCACGGCAACGCCCACAATGCTGCACAATAGGCGTATGCCGGTAAATTTCCAGCCCAGACTGGATCCCTCGAATAAAAGCATGGGGATCTTGGTGGTGGACCAGGCGCCAATAAATACAAACACGTTGGACAGACGCGCGCCTTTTTTCAGAAGCATACCTGCAACGGGAAAGGCTGCATAAAGGGGCCCTGCCGCGGCGCTGCCCATCGCGAAGGCCAGCAATGCACCCCGGAAGCCGGACCCTTCACCCATATATTTCATCATGGTCTCTCTGGGGATCCAAACGTCGATGAGCCCCAGCAGTATGAAGATCGGGGGAAGGATAAACAGCATTTCTTTCAGATTAGCTGCCGTGAGCCGGAAGGAATTTTGGCCCAGCTCCGGTTCTGCAACGAGAAGGGCCAGATTGACAACGAAAAGAATCAGGAACAACGCATATCTGCGGATCGGCGATTGCTTCTTTTTCATCCCATCAGCCCTCCCATGATCCACGCTGCGATGAGGCAAAAGGCAAATGCCATCAGGTTTCTTTTTACGGCCAGCTTTCTGCCGAAAAACTGAGTTTCCACCGGAAGCGTGACGACGCCTACCATCATGAGTGTGGTCACGAACATGGCGATCTGCCCGTAGCCTGCGCCTGCCGCCAAAAGGGAAGCTGCCAGAGGAAAAGCTACGAAACCCGGAATGAGAGTGATGGAACCGACGATCGCGGCCACTGCCATGCCTGACAGGCCGGAATCCTTTCCGATCAGTTGGGAAATCACGTCCCGGTTCAGCACTGAAAGCAGCAAACCGATGATCAGCAGAACGCTCAGCAGCTGAGGAAGAATATTTTCGATGGATTTCCAGGTCTTGGCCAATGCCTGCCTGGTTTTTTTCGGGTCCTTGAAATAGGAGATCGTCAAAAAAGCCAGCGCAATGAAGTATAGCGCATAATTGTACATAAACGGATCCTTTCTTGTTTGATGCTCACAGAAGACCGGACTTTGCCGGCTCCTTGCCGATGGAACTATTATAATGTCTGAAGGAGCGAAGTCAATCTTTTGAGAAAAAATAATTGACATATGTCGAATAAGTGATAAGGTAAAAAAGCGAGCAATCCTGCTAAGCGAAAGGAGGATCCTGTGCCCAGACCGAAAAAATGCAGAAAAGTCTGCAGAATGCCACGGGTGAACGCTTTTGGCCCGGTGGAAGATCCTTGTCTTCGAGAGGATGAGATCCTTTTGATGATCGAGGAGTTCGAGACAGTTCGCCTGATCGACCACCAGGGTTTGACGCAGGAGGAGTGCAGTCAATATATGAATATTGCCCGCACTACCGTGCAGCAGATCTATACCGATGCCAGGCAAAAAATCGCCACCGCTCTGGTGGAGGGCCGATCGCTGCGCATCGGCGGCGGGAGTTATAAAATTTGCGACGGAAACGGAGAAGGCTGCGGTTGCGGCGGCTGCGGCAGACACGGAGACGGCCCAAAGAGCCCGGAAAAAGGAGAAGATACGATATGAAAATCATGGTACCGATCAATGAAACAAAGAGTGGAGCAGAGGTCTGCCCATCTTTCGGAAGAGCGCCATTTTATATGCTCTTTGATGTGTCGACCCGGGAGGTTCTATATCTGGACAATCCCGCGGCAAGCGCATCCGGGGGAGCGGGGATCAAAGCCGCCCAGTTCGTCGCAGATCAGAAGGCTGATGTTTTGCTTACGCCTCGATGCGGCGAAAATGCGGGGGAAGTGCTGAAGGCCGCAGGAATTGTACTGTACCATACTATTGCAGGTTCTGCGGAAGAGAACATCGCAGCGTTCGAGGCCGGTTCGCTGGCCCCGCTCACGCAGTTTCACGAAGGATTTCACGGAAAGCAATGAAGATTGCGGTTTTGAGCGGCAAAGGAGGAACCGGCAAGACCTTTGTTTCGGTGAATCTGGCAGCAGCAGCCACTTCTTCCATGTATATCGATTGCGATGTGGAGGAACCCAACGGCCGGCTTTTTTTTCGCCCCGAAGGCATCCGGGCAGAAACGGTCAGCGTGATGCTGCCGGTGTTTGACGCGGCCTTGTGCGACGGATGTCGCAAGTGCGTTGACTTTTGCAAATTCAACGCGTTGGTATACATCAAAGAAAAGCCCATGGTATTCCCCGGCATTTGCCATTCCTGCGGGGGTTGTGCATTGGTTTGCCCACAAGGGGCTGTTTCCGAAAAACCCCGTCCCATCGGTGTGATCGAGGCCGGGACAAGCGGAGACACTGCGGTCGTGACCGGTGTGCTGGAGCCGGGCGAGGTTAGCGGCGTGCCCCTGATCCGGGCTGCTTTAACGAAGTCCGAAGATGCGGAAAGCCTGGTCGTGATCGATTGCCCGCCGGGAAGCGGCTGCGCTGTTTTGGAGAGTGTGTCTGAGGCCGATTATTGCGTACTGGTTGCGGAGCCTACGGCTTTTGGCCTGCACAATCTTGCCATGGTCCTGGAACTGGTTCGCCTTTTAGGCAAGCCCTGCGGCGTTGTGATCAATAAGACAGAGGGTCAATATTTGGAGCTGGAAAACTATTGCGCATCGCAGGGTGCGGATATTCTTTGCCGGATCCCTTACAGCAGTGAATTGGCGACATGGGGCGCCAAAGCCCGGATCGCCGGGCGAGAGAGCAAAGAGATGGCGCTGGTGTTTCGCGGCCTCCTAAAAAAAATCGAAAAGGAGGTTCGTTGATGAAAAAACTTCTCATTCTCAGCGGAAAGGGCGGAACCGGAAAGACGACAACGGCCGCTGCGTTCATCGATTTTATAAAGGCTCGGGCTTTTGCGGACTGCGACGTGGACGCGCCGAATCTCCATTTGGTCGCGAAGCTTGCCGGATCACCCCGCATTTCGGATTATTACGGATCTCAGAAGGCCGGGATCGATCCTGATAAATGCATCGGCTGCGGCGCATGCTATGATCACTGCCACTTTCAGGCGATCGATAAAAATGGCAGCGTGTATCAGGTAAATGAATTTGCCTGCGAAGGCTGCGGCGTTTGTGAGTTTGTCTGCCCGGTCCAGGCCGTGGCGTTGAGAGACGATGTCTCAGGCATTCAAATGCTGTACACCGGCGTACGGGTTTTTTCTACGGCACAATTGAAGATGGGCCGCGGAAATTCGGGGAAATTGGTATCGGAAGTCAAGTCATCTTTGGCTGAACATGCTCCGGAAACCGAGCTGGCGATAATCGACGGATCTCCCGGGATCGGCTGCCCCGTGATCGCGTCCGTAACGGGCGTCGACCTGGTGCTGATCGTATCGGAGCCATCTCTTTCGGGCATCAGCGATCTGAAAAGAATTGCCGCTACGGCACGGATCCTGAATGTGCCGATAGCCGTTTGTGTCAACAAGCATGATCTTTACGAGAAACATACAAGTGCCATTGAAGCTTGGTGTGGTGAAGAGAATATAGCTTTTGTCGGCCGAATCCCCTACGATCGATGCGCTTCCGAGGCCATCAATCAAGGTCACAGTTTAGCTGAAACCGATTGCTCCGCCGCTTTGGCGTTGCGAGATGTCTTGACGCGGGTCCTGGCATTGCTGGGGGTGCAGGAATGCGTATAGACCGTCTTGCGGAAGATAGATTCGGAAAAGCTGGAATATCTTTCCGCAGGCGATGATAAAATAATGCAATAAAATCAGGAGGAAATTCATGAGCGAAAATTGTTCCCAAAATTGTGAAAGCTGCAGCGAAAATTGCAGCGAAAGAAAGGCTGAAAGTCTGTTGGTACAGCCGCACGAAATGAGCCGTATCAAAAAAGTGATCGCCGTTGTCAGCGGCAAGGGCGGTGTGGGGAAATCCATGGTCACCTCATTGCTGGCTGTTATGGCCCAGCGAAAAGATTATAAGGCCGCGATTCTCGACGCGGACATTACGGGACCTTCGATCCCGAAGGCCTTCGGTCTCCACGGGAAAGCCACCGGCTCAGATATCGGGATCTATCCCGTGCAGTCGAAAATGGGCATGCCGGTAATGTCTTTGAACTTGTTGACGGAAAACGAAACGGATCCTGTGGTCTGGAGAGGACCTATTATTGCCGGAACGGTGAAGCAGTTCTGGTCTGATGTGATCTGGGGCGATGTAGATTATATGTTCATTGATATGCCGCCAGGTACCGGCGATGTGCCTCTCACCGTGTTTCAGTCCATTCCTGTGGATGGCGTCGTGATCGTAGCATCCCCCCAGGAGCTGGTCGGCATGATCGTGGAAAAAGCAGTGAATATGGCAAAAATGATGAACATTCCCGTGCTGGCGCTTGTTGAAAATATGAGCTATATCACTTGTCCGGAATGCGGGCATGAACACAGTATTTTTGGAGAAAGCCATATCGAAGCCATTGCAAAAAAGCACGGCGTCAAAGCCGTAGCCCGCATGCCGCTGGATCCGCGCCTGGCTGCCGCCTGTGATGCCGGAACCATCGAATTGTTCGACGGCGACTGGCTCAATGAAATCTTGGAAGAAATCGAAAAAATGTAGGCGAAGAACAGACCGTTGAAAAGGAGAATAGAATGAAAATAGCAGTAGCAAGTATCGGGAATGACGTGAGCCCCCATTTCGGGCATTGCGAAAGTTTTCAGATATTCAATGAGCAGGAAGGCGGCATCGTCAGTGCGGAAACAGTACCCAACCCGGGGCACAGGCCCGGATTCCTTCCGAATTTTCTGGGAGATATGGGCGTTGATGTGATCATTGCCGGCGGTATGGGCGGCGGCGCCGTGGAAATCTTTAACGAACGGAATATTGAAGTGATCGTTGGCGCAGGAGGCGATGCCCGTAGCGCAGCGGAACAGTATTTGGCCGGAGAACTGAAAAGCACCGGTTCGGTTTGTCATTCCCACGAGCATGCGGGAGATTGCGGCAACCACTAAGGTTTATTCACCCGCTTTTGGTGCATGGTGTATTTCACGATCACGCGAATGAGCTGCTTTTCGTCGACGGGTTTCATCAGATAGTCGAAAACACCGGCATCGTAAGCTTTTGCGGCGTCGTAAGAATCTTCCTTAAGCAGTACGATTCGCACTTCCGGGCCGGATGCTTTCAGTTCGTCTACGACATATTGCCAACTGACGGCTTCATCATCGCCGTCCAGCAGCAGCAGGGCAGACGAGTGGTCTGCCAAATGCTCTTTGGCATAAAACAAATTCTCGAAGATCGAGACGGCTTCCACACCACCGATGACCTTCAAGGCACTCTCGATCCCGGACATTGTTTCGTTCTTCCCCAATAAAGTGACTTCCACAGCTTTCCGCTCCGATCCGCACAGGTTGCGATGCAATCTACTTTGACAAGATCATTGTAGCGGGAAAGTCTTTACAAAATCTTTACAGGGTTTGAAGTTCTGGAATCAACAGCTTTGTTTCGTATGCTTGGGCCTTCTGCATGTCTCCACAGCTTTTAAAGTGGCAGACCAGTTGTTCCAGAAGCTCCAGATAACGGTATTCATAGCGTCCCTGGATTTCGCCTGCCCAGTCAAAATAAGCATCCTCAAAAGGCAGTCCGGTATACAGGGTTGCCGCTTCTTCCATCAGCTCCCGCATTTTTTCCGCGGGAGCCGTGCGGGCCGCCGTCAGAAGCTCATCAAATTCCAAGAGGTCGCAGGAGATGCCGGTCATGTCGATCCGCATTTTTCCACGCTCCGATTCGATGGGAATGCGAAAACCCGACTGGCCTGCCTGCTTGTTGATGTAGTGATAGGCCATGTACAGGTTGGCCATGGCGATCCGGCTTTCCTGCTCCGGCCAAAGAGCCTCGGCGATCTTTTCCTTGGCGGTATAGCTGCCCCCCTCGCTGATCAGAAATGCAATGAGCTCGGCGGCTTTTCTCGTCCGCCATCCCGCGTTGATATCCTTGCCGCCGGCTACGATGGAAAAGTGGCGAAAGCAGTTGAACCGGAGCGGTGTATCGCTGCTCGAGGCGGCAGCGGGCCTGCTTCGCTCCAGGGTTTTTTCGAGCCGGGCTCTGGTGACAGGTTTTACGATATAATCCACAGCATTGATCTCAAAGGCCCGGACGGCATACTGGGTATAGGCAGTCACAAAGACCACGCTCGAAGTGCATCCCAGATCCATCAGCCGCGCAAAGACTTCAAACCCATCCATTTGAGGCATCTCCACATCCAGAAAAATCAGATCCGGCCGGAGCTCGGCGATTTCAGCCAGCATGCTGGAAGGGTCCTCATACAAGCCGGTGATCTGAACGCCACCGATCTCTTCAAGCTCCATCTTTAAGCCTTGCAAGGCATAATATTCATCATCGACAAGAACAACATTCATCCCGGAAAATCCTTTCTCTTTGGCAGCAGCATCGTGACTTTTGTTCCCGCGGAAGGATAGCTTTCGATGGAAAGCCGGGTGCCATACAGCATTTCCAGACGCTTTTGGATGTTGTAAAGACCAACGCCTCCTGTGTTTTGCATCTGCAGGACCGCTTCAGTCTGCTCCGGCGTCATCCCGGCACCGTCGTCCTCCACTTCGATCAGGTAATGCTCCCGAAGGTTTTTTACGCGAAGGATCACTGTCCTGCCGGTCCTGCTTTTCCGGATCCCGTGGCGGATGGCGTTTTCCACCAGAGGCTGAAGAAGCAGGGGGGGCAGCCGCAGGCCTTGGGTTTCGTCGATATCGTACACCATGTCCAGGCGGTCTTTAAAGCGAGATTCTTCAATTCTCACATAAGCCTTGATGAAGTCCAGTTCTTCTTCGAAGGTGACGTATTTTTCCAGGTTCCGGAGATCGAAGCTGTGGCGCATGTAGCTGGAAAGATCCAGGATCAGCTCCCGGGCTTTTTCCGGATCTACCCGGCACAACACAGCGATGACATTGAGCGTGTTGAACAAAAAATGGGGCTTGATCTGCGCTCGTAAAAAGGCAGATTCACTGGATATGGATTCCTTTTTACGTTCAGTGACGTCATAGATCTGAGCCATCCACCCAAGGGGGATCCCTTTTTTATTGTCCAGCCCGGTGACAGTGACGTCGTAGTAGTATTTTTCTGCCCCCCGCCCAAAGGAGATCTCCTCCGTGCTGCTGCCTCCATTTTCGATCGCCTTCATCAGCTCAGGCACGTTGGGAAATGCGTCAGCCACAGGCATCCCCACGATGTTCTTCTCTTTCAGATCCAGCATCTCCCGAGCCGAAGGGTTGATGTCGATCAACCGGTAATCAATATCACAAACGATCATCCCCGGCTTCATTTCGTTGAAAACATGGGTGAGCGCTACAGGCATCAAGTCGAAGAGTCCATACCGGAAGATTCCGAAGGTAAGGAGCGTTTCTGTAATGGCGAAACTGTAAGGTGTTGTGTCGATATTTTGGTAATTGATGCCCAAAAAGTGCATCAGTGTGGCGCATGCGGGCACCAGCAGACCGACAAACAAGTATTTAGCCTGCATTCGATGCTGAAAAGAGCGGTCAGCCCAGGCGCGTGCCAGGATAATCAGCGTAAAAGCGGTTAATGAGAAATTATAGAGAGCAAAGGGGATCATAACAGGTCCGAAGGTCTTGCCTACCGTGGGAAATATCCCGGTCGTGATCAATCGCAGGTCCTGGCGGATCAATCCATGCCAGGGGTCTGACCACAGCAGTATGTTTAAAACAGCAGGCACAATGAGAAAGAGGGGCAGCAAGGATTTTTTTCTGGGGAAAATATCCTTTCTGGAAAAATCCAGCGCAAGAAAAAAGTAAAGGACCGGGATCAATGTGATGGGCAGGTATTGAATATTGGCAAAAACAAGTTTATGCTCCAGCGCTTCAACAGAAAACTCCAGGCCCTGGGCGACCAGCCACAGTGTTACAAGTGCCAGAAGAGACATGGAAAGCACTCCTCCGGTCTTATGGCGCTGTCTATAGACATAACAAATCATGAGCAATGAGAATAACACCAGAATAACCGTGAGTATGTGGTAAGGATACCAATGAAAAACCATACGCTCTCCCCGGCTGGAGCTGCATCCGGCAGATGCAGACCCGCCGTCCTCCGATAATGATTGATTTTTTTCTATTATATGTTATTTATAAATCATCAGGCAAATTTTTTGTACCGGCAAGGGCAAGCTTTAAAACATTTCTTTCGCTATTGTGACATGGTCACAGTGTCTCCCGTCTCTTTTGTTTATTCTTTAACAAGAAACGATCGTCAGCAGAATCAGAAATTTGAGGTGGAATATGAAACAGAAAGTGGTCATCGTCGGCGGCGTCGCAGGGGGAGCCACTGCGGCCGCAAGACTCCGCAGGCTCAACGAAGATGCAGAAATCATCCTGATCGAAAGAGGTCCCAGTATTTCCTATGCAAACTGTGGACTGCCCTATTATGTGGGCGACGTGATCAAATCCAGGGACGCGCTGTTCGTCCAAACGCCCAAATCCATGAAAGATAAATTCAACATCGATGTGCGGGTACTTCAGGAAGTGACCCGGATCGATCGGGACGCAAAAACCGTTGAAGTCCGCAACCTTGAAAAAGACGAGACTTACACGGAATCCTATGATGTCCTGGTTCTGTCTACAGGCTCGTCCCCGTTGCGTCCGCCGATCCCCGGGATCGACGCCGACCGGATCCTGACGCTTTGGAATGTGGCGGACACAGACCGGATCAAGGAGTCCATCGAAAAATGGAACGTCAAGACAGCCACGGTGGTGGGCGGAGGCTTTATCGGACTTGAAATGGCCGAAAACCTTCACAGCCGCGGTATCCACGTTACGATCGTGGAAATGCTGGATCAGGTCATGGCGCCTCTGGACTTTGAAATGGCCCAGCTGCTCCACGAAAACCTGGGGCAAAACGGCGTTAAGCTGCACTTGAGCGACGGCGTTTCCACCTTCGAAAACAAGGAAAAGTCTGTCCTGATCCATCTGACCAGCGGCGCCCAGGTGGAATCCGAACTGGTGATCCTCTCCATTGGTGTGCGTCCCAACAGCCAGCTGGCCAAAGAGGCCGGGCTGGAGCTGAATGCCCGGGGCGGCGTAGTCACCGATGCGACGCTGAAAACCTCGGATCCCAATATTTATGCTGTGGGCGACGTGACGCAAGTGGAAGATTTCATCAGCAAACAACCCACGATGATACCCCTGGCGGGTCCTGCCAACAAACAGGGACGTATCGCAGCCAACAACATAGCCGGCAGTGCAGAAGAATACAAAGGAAGCCAAGGCACTTCTGTTGCAAAGGTCTTCGATTTGACGGCGGCCAGCACCGGCGCCAACGAAAAAACGCTAATCCGGCAAGGGCTCGTGAAGGGCAAGGATTACGAAACGTTGATCATCAATCAGAATTCCCATGCGTCCTATTATCCCGGCGCCACACCCATGCGGCTGAAAATGATTTTTTCCATGGACGGAAAGAAAATCTATGGCGCTCAAATCGTGGGTATCCATGGTGTGGATAAGCGGATCGATACGTTAGCCACAGCCATTCGCCTCAATGCGACCACCGAGGATCTGAAATATCTGGAACTGGCTTATGCACCGCCCTATTCCTCTGCCAAGGATCCGGTGAACATGGCAGGCTTTGTGGCTGAGAATGTCCAGAAGGGACGAGTCGTATTTGCAGAGTGGGATTACCTGGAAAAGCACCCCGAGTCGATCCGTTTGGATGTAGGCGAGGAAGCGGAGCGCTTGGCTTTCGCCATGCCCGATTCGGCTCATATTCCGCTCGGACAGCTGCGGCAGCGCATGGAAGAGCTGGACAAGAATGCCGATATCGTGATGTTCTGCAACATCGGCGTTCGCTCTTACAACGGTGCCAGAGTTCTGATGCAGAACGGATTTAAAAACATTAAAGTGTATCCGGCAGGCTCCAGATTCTATCGATCCACACATTACAAAGATTTTCAGGAGGATAGTATGCCCATTCAGAATGAACGTCAGGAGGCAGCATCAACAAGAACTGCAGCTGTCGCCTCGGTAAATATCGATTGCAGCGGCATGCAATGCCCGGGGCCGCTGATGAAGGTGAATGAAGCCATCAACAAAATGGCTGAAGGTGAAGTGCTGGAGGTAACGGCATCGGATCCCGGTTTTACCCGCGACATCGGCGCCTGGACCCGTACGACGGGCAACCGGCTTTTGTCCAACGAAAAGCGGGGAGACTGCTATGTGGCTGTCGTGCAAAAGGGGATGGGAGAGGCTGTGATCAAACAAGCTGCTCAGGCTTCTGGAAAAGAAGGAAAAACCATCATCGTCTTTTCCGGAGATCTTGACAAAGTCCTGGCCAGCTTCATCATTGCCAACGGCGCTGCGGCTATGGGCCGGCCCGTTACGATGTTCTTCACTTTCTGGGGATTGAATGTTTTGCGCAAAGCCCAGTCTCAAAAAGTTGACAAAAGCTTCATTGAAGCCATGTTCGGGGGCATGATGCCCAGGGGCGCCGGGAAGCTGAAGCTCTCGAAAATGAATATGGGCGGCATGGGGACCGCAATGATGCGTAAAGTGATGCGGGACAAGAACGTGGATTCTCTGGAAGAACTCATCCGCAAGGCCATGGAAGCAGGGGTCAAGATCGTGGCCTGCACCATGAGCATGGATGTCATGGGGATCAAGGAAGAAGAACTGATCCCCGGCGTGGAGCTGGGCGGCGTGGGCGCCTACCTGGGCGATGCCGAAGAGTCCAACGTCAATCTGTTTATCTAGCGGTTGTGTGACCTGCTCACGGATTCTTTTCCGGCGATGAGTACAATAGGATCATAAGTGTACATACAATCGGAAAAGGAGAAATAAAATGTCTGCATTGATCATAACCAAAGACAATTTTGAAACAGAAGTAATGAATTCGGAGGCCCCTGTGCTGCTGGACTTCTGGTCCCCCCGCTGCGGCCCCTGCCAGATGGTTTTGCCGCTGATCGACGAGTTGGCCGGAGAGGTCAAGGGCGCGAAGATCGGCAAGGTGAACGTGGATGAGCAGCCGGAACTGGCCAGGGCCTTTCGGGTGATGAGCATCCCTATGCTGACCGTAGTCAAAGGCGGCAAGGTCGTGAAGTCTGCCGTAGGCGCCCGACCGAAGGCCGACATCCGGCAGATGATAGCAGAGTTTATCGCGTAAGCGAACGAAGTTTAGATTTATCGAGTATTTTAATGCCTCCGCGGGACAGTTCAACGATTCCTTCGGAGGCAAAATATTTCAGCATGCGAGTCACCACCTCCCGGGCGCTGCCCACATAGCGGGCGGCCTGCTCGTGGGTGATTTTCAGCACTTCTTCACCGGTGCGGGTCATTTCGTCCCAGAGAAAGATCGCCAGCCGCTTGTCCATGCTCATGAACAAGACTTGCTGCATGGCCCACATCACGTCGGAAAAGCGTTCAGCGGCCAACTTATAGGCCCAGCATTCCACCTGTTCGTTCCGCTCGGAAAGCGCCTCGAAATATGTGGCGCGGATCAGGAGCAGCTGGGTGTCTTCTTCCGTATCCACGTGGACGTCAAAGGTGATCGTCGACAGCACGCAGGACGCTGATAAAACACACATATCCCCTTCGGACAAACGGTAAAGGGTCACTTCCTTTCCGTTTTCCGACAGCATATAGGTTCGCAGGCTCCCTTTCAGGATCAAAAATAGTCCCACGCAATTGCTTTCGCCGCTGTGGAGATTCGTTCCCTTTGGATAATTCATCAGCATGGCGTGGGCAAGAAGATCCTGCCTGTCCTGCTCGCTCATACGGTTCCAAGGCTCAAAATGCTGGCTCAGCAGCAGGCTTTTTTCGGCATCGGTCATCGATCTTCCTCCAATTTGCTCAGTTTCCAACGATTTCAATATAGTTTGAATCTCCCGCAAAGTCAACAAAGCGAAAACGGGCATGAGATCATGTTCCGAAACTAATTTGACAAAACGGCCAAAAACAAAAAAGAATTGATTGAAATGAATGTTTTGCGATATAATACCGATACAAATTCGTTAACGTTTTGGCAAATCTGCGCCAGGGAGGAGGACAGCCATGCCCGTTCGTGCCCGACGCACACAAGGAAGCTACGCTCACATAGCGATATTTTTTTCTTTTCTCACCCTCGCTTCTTTCTTTTTCAGCACTCCGGCTCAAATAGCGGCGGGGATCCAACGGATCCTTTTTTCGCCCAGCAATCTGCTTACCGATTACATGGAGATCGCAGGACTGGGCGCCGCGCTCTTCAACAGCGGTCTTGTGGGACTGCTGTCACTTTTGCTGCTTCATGTAAGCGGCGTTAAGATAGACGGCGGCGCCATCGCAGGGTTGATAACGGTATGTGGCTTTGCGCTTTTCGGAAAGAATCTTTACAATTCCATCCCGATCACTTTAGGCGTTCTGTTATACGCCCGCGTCCAGCTCATTCCTTTCCGGGATGTGGCCGTGGTCAGTTTGTTCGCTACTTCTCTGGGTCCTCTGGTGAGCGAGCTGAGCTTCGGCCTGGGCTTGCCCCGGGGCATCGGTGTGCTGGCCGGCTACGGCGCGGGCCTGATCGTGGGATTTGTGATCGTGCCCCTGTCCAAGGCCTGCATGAATTTCCATCACGGCTACAACCTATATAATATCGGTTTTACAGCCGGACTCATCGGCATGTTCGCCGCCGGGATCCTGCGCATGTTTGACCTGAAGGTAGAAACCGTGCGCGTCCTGTCCGAGGGCAACGATTTCACGCTCAGCATTCTGCTGTTGTGCCTGTTTGCTATCTTGTTGCTGTCCGGGCTCAAGCAAAACAAGTGGACTTTTCACGGCTACGGGCAGCTGATGAAACATACGGGGCGCCTGCGTACAGACTTTGTAAGGCGCTGCGGTTACGGGCTGACGCTGATCAACGTTGCCGTGATGGGCTTTATTGCCTGGCTGTATGTGATTTTGATCGGCGGAGACCTCAACGGGCCTACTGTCGGCGCGATATTTACCGTGATGGGCTTTTCGGCCTTCGGCAATCATCCCAAAAACACGATGCCGGTCTATTTGGGGGCCTTTCTGGCTTGCGTGGTCAATATACACGATCCCCGGGGAACCGTCGCAGTGATCTCGATCCTTTTCGGCTCCACCCTGGCGCCTATCGCCGGATATTTCGGCGCGCTCCCCGGATTTTTTGCCGGCTTTGCCCACGTATCCATGTCCCTGAACATCGGCTACCTTCACGGAGGCATGAACCTGTACAACAATGG
>CALLHZ010000085.1 GCA_938009115.1 uncultured Clostridia bacterium | reverse complement strand
GACCTCGGGTAGCGCCGGAAAATCTGCCGTCGGTGATGAGCGCTACCGTGGAAGACAAGTCCGGGTTGGAGGCAATGGCTTCCGTAGTGTAAAACATTTCCGGCATGCCGCTTCCCCGGGGACCCTCGTAACGGATGATCACGGCGTGGCCGGGGCGGACGCGGCCCTCCAGCACCGCACGATAAGCCTCCTCCTCCGAATCGAAAGGAAGCGCCCGCAATACGACCTGATGCATATCTTTGGCAACGGCAGCGTGCTTCACGACAGCGCCTTCCGGGGCCAGGTTGCCTTTGAGGATAGAAACCGCGCCCTGGGTATCCAAAGGATTGGACATCGGACGAATGATATCTCGTTGACAGTTATTGTCTCTGGGAGTGCCAGCGAAGCGCTTTCGACCTGCCCGCGCGTCACGAAATTCATCCAGATTTTCGCCCAGGGTCTTCCCTGTCACGGTCATGACGTCCAAATGAAGCAGCGAACGAAGTTCCTCCATCACAGCCGGCACGCCGCCGGCCTCGTGGAAGTAAGATGCAGGATGGACTCCGCTGGGCCGCACGTCGACGATCCAGGGAGTGTGGCGATGGATCGTATCAAACCGCTCAGGCTCCAGCTTCAGCCCGCACTCTCTGGCAATGGCAGGCAAATGCAACAGCGCGTTGGTGGAGCCTGCGATCGCCGCATGGACGGTAATGGCATTTTCAAAAGCTTCCATCGTAAGGATGTCCGAAGGCTTCAGGCCTTCATGTAGCAACGACTGCAACTGCACGGCGGAGCGACGAACCATTTCATCCATGTCCCCGGAATCAGCCAGAACCAATGCTGCGCCGGGAAGGGTCATACCCAGGGCTTCGGCCATGATCTGCATAGTGCAGGCCGTACCCATAAAAGCACAGGCGCCGCAAGAAGGGCAGGCCGCGCGCTGATAGTCCTCAAATTGCTTTTGCGAGATCTCTCCCCGCTGAAACGCAGCGCTGTAAGCGCCGATCTGCTCCAAAGTCAGATCGGCAGGGCCGGCCTTCATCACGCCGCCGGGGATCAGCAACGACGGCATGTCCAGACGGGCCAGAGCGATCAAATGGGCAGGAACTGCTTTATCGCAGCTGCACAGAAACAAGCCGGCATCCATTGGTGATGCCATTGCCTGGGCTTCGATCATCCCTGCGATCATTTCTCGGGACAGCAGCGAATAATTCATTCCGTCGTGACCCTGGGCGATCCCGTCGCAGATATCGGTTGTGGTATACTTCGCAGGCTTTGTTCCGAGCGCAAGCAGCTCTTCTTCGACAAGACGGACCAGCCGCTGCAGATGAACGCTGCCCGGGTGGCTATCTCCAGCAGTGCTTTGCACGAGGATCTGTGGCTTCGAAAGGTCAGATACCGACCATCCCGCGCCCATTTTCAAGGCGTCCATTTCCACTGCCACACTTCGCATGGCTTGGCTTTTGAGCATCATTCACCCTCCCTTTGATGCTACAGTTCATTTCTCCGAATACTTTCAGCCAGTGCCCTTATCTTTTCTTCGATGATCCGGATCACAGCCTTGAATTCTTCGTCGCCTTTTCCGGTGGGGTCCGCCAGGCCCCAGTCTTCCTCATAGTCGGCAGGGAATATCGGACAAGCCACATCGCAGCCCATCTTGATCACGATATCCACTCCAGGGAGTTCGGTGAGCAGCTTGGAGTGCTGCGTCTTTTCCATATCGATTTGATACAGTTCTTTCATGAGGCGCACCGCATCGGCGTTGATGCGCGGAGCCACTTCAGTCCCGCCGGAACAGCTGTCGAAGACATCGGATGCCAGATGCTTTCCCAGCGCTTCGGCAATTTGACTTCTGCAGGAATTATGCACACAGATGAAAGCCACCTTAGGCTTCTGATCCATGATCGCGCTCCTATCCGTTTCTCGCTTTTTTCAGCAGTTCCACAACCTCATCGGATTTCAATACTTTTCCGTAAGACACCACCTTGCCGTCCACGACCAGGGCCGGCGTAGACATGACGCCGTAAGCGGCGATCTGCGCAAAGTCCGTCACATGATCGATGGAAGGATCCATGCCGAGCTGCTCCAACGCAGTTTTCACCGCAGCCTCCAGCTCGTTGCATTTTGCGCAACCGCTGCCCAGCACTTTAACCGGCGCATCGGTTCCTGCCGATTTTTCTTTTTTCCCAAACAGTCCCATACTATGCTCTCCTTTTCTGCTTCAATAAGTTATACTACCTTCGCCTCTCAGATAAACAAATATCCAAATGCGTTAAAGGAATACCCGATGATAATGATCCCCACCGTCACGATCCCGATGAACACTCCCAGCAGCTTGGTCTTCACCACCCGGTTCAGCATGATCATGGATGGGAGCGAAAGCGCCGTGACGCCCATCATGAAAGATAGTGCGGTGCCGATGCCGACGCCTTTGTAGACCAGAGCCTCGGCGATGGGGAGCGTGCCGAAGATATCCGCATACATCGGCACTCCGACCAAGGTCGCAATGATCACTGAATACCACTTGTCCTGGCCCAGCACTGCCAATATCACATCCGCAGGGATCCAATTGTGGATCAGCGCGCCGATCCCTACACCGATCAAAATGTAAAGCCAAACCTTTTTGACGATATCCTTGACCTGATCCCGCGCAAAGAGCACCCGATCTTTGCGAGTCAATTCCGCCTGCTCCATTTCCATCATCGGATTGCTGAAGACAAAGGGCTCTACGTATTTTTCCAGCTTCGCTCTACTGATGATCGTCCCGCCGAGCACCGCCAGCACCAGTCCGACCAGCACGTAAGCCACGGCGATCTTCAGGTTGAAGATACTGGCCAAAAGAAGCATGGATGCCAGATCCACCAGCGGGGAGGAGATCAAGAAGGAAAACGTGACGCCGATGGGCAACCCTGCATTGGTAAATCCAATGAAAAGCGGGATAGAAGAGCAGGAACAAAAGGGCGTCACGGTCCCCAGAAGCGCCGCCAGCGCATTGGCCGAAACCCCTTTATAATGTCCCAGGATCTTTCTTGTCCGTTCCGGAGGAAAGAAGCTTTGGATGTAGGATATGCCAAAAATCAAGGCTGAAAGTAAAATAAAGATTTTCGCTACGTCATAGATGAAAAAATGAACGCTTGCGCCCACTCTTTCAGAGACATCCAGACCGAATGCCCCTTCTACCAAACGCTCCACTAATTCATAGAGCCATTCCATTTTCAACAATTGCCGGTTTAACCAGCTAAATATCCACATGTTCGTGTTTCTCCTTTAATCAGTTCCCGCACTTTTCTCCGCATTGAGCCAGAAAGGTCTCCTTGTCTGCCAGACCATTGCGGTCCTTGGCCAGGCTGGGATACGAATCCATCTCCGCAACGATATCATCCAATATGCGCATCAGCACTTTGTTGTCCCTTTTAAGCGAATAATACACATACTTCTCACTGCGCACGTCTGCGACCAATTCTAAATCCCTGAGCTTCGCCAAATTCTGCGAGATCCTGGGCTGTGGCGCATCCAGGATGCCGCCCAGCTGGCAAACGCACAGCTCTTCCTGATACAGAAGCACCAGCATACGAAGCCGGGTCTCATCGGACAGCAGTTTAAAAATGTTCGTCAAGCGGTTCATTTCGGTATCCTTTCAGTGGAATTTAAATGATATTAACATATTCATATATTTTAATATGATAGTACACCCGCGTTGGACTCTTGTCAATCGCCTTTATGCGTTTTTATAGGAAATGGAAAGTGTGCTTGACATTTCTTGCAGAACGGTTATAATCGAGAAAAGGAAAGCAAGCTTTCCTTTTCTCGAGGAGGAAGAGATGAAAAATCGATTAGAGGAACTTCGAAAGCATCACGGCATCAATCAGGAAGAGCTGGCCGCCGCGCTGGAGGTCTCCCGGCAGACCATTGGATCGCTGGAAAACGGCCGCTATAATCCATCTATCCTTCTGGCGTTCAGAATTGCCGAATATTTTGGGCTCCCGATCGAAGATATTTTTATTTATGAGGGGGAAAAGCAATGAAAAAATCCATATTATATACCGGAATCGCCTACCTGGCGGTGGGGGCGGTTTGCCTGTATCTGGCACTTTTGCATGAATTTCAGATCGAAGGATTGCTGTGGGGCTTTGCCGGCGCGGGTATCGTTTCCGGGGCTTTGATGATATGGAAATATTTGCACTGGTCCAGGCCGGAACGGCAGAGTGAGTATGAGAGACTTGCTCAAATAGAAAGGATCGAAATGCACGATGAAAGAAAAGTGATGCTTCGAGACAAGAGCGGGCGGATCGCCTATGTCATCATGATAGGAATTTATTGCGCATTGATGATGTGCTTCTCATTTTTCACAGTGATGGGCTGGTGGATGCCCTTTGCCCGTTATGCTGTGATCGGACTCGGAATACTCCTTGCTATTCAATATATCTGCGGAATCGTTGTGTTTCAACATTTGGCCAAAAAAATGTGACGCCCAGGACCTGAGCAAGCTCAGCGCTCCCTCGTATTCATCGCACGCATAGAATTGAAAACCGCCAGCACTGCGACGCCTACATCGGCAAAAACAGCGGCCCACATGGAGGCTGCGCCCAAGGCGCCCAATCCTAAAAATGCCGCCTTGATGACCAGAACAAAAACAATGTTTTGTGTGACGATCTTCCGGGTCCGCCTTGCGATCCTGATCGCGACAGCCACCTTGGACGGTTCGTCGTTCATGATCACGATGTCTGAGGCCTCAATGGCTGCATCCGAGCCCAAGCCGCCCATAGCGATCCCCACATCTGCCCTGGCCAGCACCGGCGCATCGTTGATCCCGTCTCCGACGAATATGATCTTTTCTTTGCCGGCATCGCCGCCGGCCAGCGTTTCCATGATTTCCACTTTGTCTGCAGGAAGCAGTCCCGCATAGACCTCATCCAGCTCCAGTTCTTTTCCGATCCGTTCAGCAACGCCTTTTGTATCGCCGGTCAGCATAACTGTTTTACGGACTCCAAGGGATTTCAACGCCCGAAGCGCCGATGCCGCATCTTCTTTTACGGCGTCAGCGATGTGTATACTCCCTGCATAGCGCCGGTCCACCGCAACATAAACTGCCGTGCCTTGCGCATACCGATCCTGAATCGCTATTCCGTACAGCATCATCAGCGCTTCATTTCCGGCCAGGATCTCCCGGCCTTCCGCAACCACCCGGGCGCCTTTCCCCGGGATCTCTTCATATTCTCCAATTCTTTCAATGTCGATGCTTCCCGCATATTTTTTACGGATCGACAAAGCGATAGGGTGAGTCGAGTGGCTCTCCGCATAAGCTGCGTCCTCCAACAGTTCATCTTCTTTGAAGTCTTGAGAGGGCGCGATGTGCACCACATTGAAAACTCCCTTCGTAAGGGTCCCTGTCTTATCGAACACCACAGTATCCACACGGTTCAGCGCCTCCAGATAGTTGCTCCCTTTGATCAGGATCCCTTTTCTGGAAGCGGCGCCGATCCCTGCGAAAAACCCCAGCGGAATGGATATGACCAATGCGCAGGGACAGGAAATCACGAGAAAAACCAATGCTCTGTATGCCCAAACCGAAAAAACGGCTCCGGGCAGCGTCAACGGGGGGATCAATGCAAGGGCCACCGCGGCCAATACGACGACTGGCGTATAATAACGGGCAAACTTCGTAATAAACTGTTCTGTGGGCGCCTTGCGGCTTGCAGCGTTTTCCACCAGCTCCATGATCCTGGATACTGCAGAGTTTTCAAAATCCTTTTCGACAGTAACGGTCAACGCGCCGCTGCCGTTGATAAAACCGCTCAGGATCGTGCTTTCCGGCTCCAGAAAACGAGGAACGGATTCACCTGTCAATGCGGCGGTATCAGCCATGGAGGTCCCATCCGTAACCCGGCCGTCCAAGGGGACCCTTTCGCCTGGCTTTACAAGGATCCGGTCGCCGACATGCACGTCCGCAGGCGATACTCTTGTGATTTGGCCTTCCGTCAAAAGATTCGCGTAGTCGGGGCGGATATCCATCAATGCGCTGATCGATTTTCGGGAACGGCCTACTGCCATTTCCTGAAACATTTCGCCCACAAGATAGAACAACATCACAGCGACACCTTCCGGATACTCGCCGATCAAAAATGCGCCGATCGTCGCGATGCTCATCAGAAAGTGTTCTCCAAAAACCTGCCCTTCGGCGATGCCTCGCACCGCTTCCCGGATCACACCAACACCCAGGGTCAGGTAGCTGATTAAATATACAGCGATCTCAGGCCAGCCGGACAAAGGGCTCAGAAGAGCAATCAAAAATAATCCAGTTCCCAAGGCAAGCCGCAGTACTTGCGTTTTGTTTGCAGTATCTTCTTCGTGATGATGGCCCATAATGCTCCCTTTCCTGTTATGCATCTTCCAGTACGTGATCCATTCCTTGGTCGAGGATCTGCTTTACATGGTCGTCGGCCAATGAATAGAATACGGTCTTGCCTTCGCGTCTGTTTCTGACCAGCTTGGCCTGCTTCAGGTATCGCAGCTGATGGGAAACGGCGGATTGTGTGGCCCCCAGAAGCGCGGCGATATCGCATACACACATCTCCGATTCATCCAGCGCCCAGAGGATCCGAACCCTGGTGGAATCTCCAAACACCTTGAATAATTCAGCCAGATCGTATAATGCTTCTTCCGCAGGCATTTTCGCCTGAACCCGCACGATCGTATCCTCGTGGATCATCACGCAGTCGCAGCGCTCGATCGTATCCGTTTTTTTGACCATGATATTACCTCGATTTCTATTGATTGTTCATATGTGCAATTATTCATATAAATATCTGTATTATAGCACTTCGAAAACGAAGTGCCAATACATATTAATCTTTATTTTACTTTTGGACTTGCCGGGAACCAATGGGTCGTGTTGTTGGCGATCTTTACGAGCACCAGCATCACAGGGACTTCCACAAGGACGCCGACGATGGTTGCCAGCGCAACGGGACTCTGGGCGCCAAACAGGGATATGGCGACCGCAACGGCCAGCTCAAAGAAATTGGAGGCACCGATCATTCCGGCAGGAGCTGCAATATCATGGGGGAGCTTCAGCAGCTTGGCCGCACCGTATGCGATGAAGAAAATCAGAAACGTCTGGAGAATCAGCGGGATCGCAATCAGGGCAATGTGCAGCGGATTGCCTAAAATCACCTCGCCCTGGAAAGAAAAGATGATCACAAGAGTGAGCAATAGGCCTGTGATCGTTACATTTCCGAATTTTGGTATGAACTTATTTTGAAAATATTCGGCGCCGTGCCGCTTTGTGATATGGCTGCGCGTCAGCACACCGCCTGTCAAGGGGATCACCACGAACAGGACTATTGATAAAATCAGTGTATCCCAAGGGATCTCCACACCGCCGACACCAAGCAGGAAGGCTACGATCGGGGTGAAGGCCCCAAGGATGATCAGATCGTTTGTGGCCACCTGGACAACGGTGTAAGCCGGATTCCCCTTCGTCAGGTGGCTCCAGACGAAGACCATGGCAGTACAGGGCGCAGCGCCAAGCAGTATGGCGCCAGCAAGATAGTCTTTTGCAAGCTCCGGCGGGATCCATGCAGAAAATATCACATGGAAGAACAACCAGGCAATGCCGAACATGGTGAAGGGTTTGATCAGCCAGTTTGTCACCCAAGTGACGTAGAGCCCTTTCGGGTTTTTCCCCACATGCCTGACACTTTGAAAGTCGACCTTGAGCATCATCGGATAGATCATCAGCCAGATCAGAAGGACAACGGGTATCGATACTTTTGCATATTCAAACTGCCCTAAAAAAGCCGGGATCCCGGGGAGATATCTGCCGATCAGGACCCCTGCGATCATGCACAGAAGAACCCATACCGTCAAATATTTTTCAAAAAAACTGATGCCGGAGGCTTGTTGTTTCATCATAGCAATCCCTGCAAGGCTCCCATCAGCAACAGCTTCCGCCGCAGGCACATTGCTTATTCCGCTTTCCCTCGTAGAAATCCTTCAGATTCTCAGGGAGGTCGTACTCACTGCAGGAACATCCGGATTCCATCGGGTTAAATATCATCTGCAGGACCGCTTCGGCCAGCACTCCTTTGGGCGGGACCTCATAGGACGCACCGTTCAATTCAAAAACCCGGCAGTCCACGTCCGTGCCGCTGATATCACTGCAGCAGCCACAACTGTTTTCCGACACTGTCATGCAGATATCCCTCCCGTTCACGCGAATGGTAGGAGAAGATAAAAACCGATATCTGCGGGCGAGCTCCTCGCTTGTCATTTCGATTTTGCGGTAATCCACTTCGTACCCCGCAAGCGCCAGGACCGGAGAGATCTCACCCATCACTTCGTCTAAAACCTGATCCGTGCCGATGCAGCGGTCGCAGGTCTGAAGATCCAGATAGAGATACTCTACAAGAAGGGTTTTGCCCGGTTGATCTCCGCAGCAGGAACAACAGGCTTCCATGTTTTCTTTCTTCATCGCTTTACTCCTTTTTTGTTGGAAACCACAGCGCCGACAGGCATTGAGGAATTGTACTTATGTTTATATATTTATATATTTATATATTCGTATATGTTAATATGTATCTATATTATATAACGCTCCACCCTTTTGTCAATTCGTTTTCATAAAAACATTCCCGTCTGCAAGACTACCTTCGCACCCTCCTTCCATGCCGGCGCATAGCCCGATCTCAAACCAGAAAGTGCTTCCTGTTCCTTCTTCCGAAACCACGCCGCATTGCCCTTCGTGCATATCGATGATCTTTCTGACGATGGACAAACCAAGACCTGTCCCCGCAACCGGCCGCTTATGGTGATGATCGACTTTATAATAGCGATCCCAGATATACGGCAGGTCTGCCTTGCTGATTCCTTCGCCATGATCTGCCACTTCGATCCTGACACGATCTTCAGAAACGTGCTGGGTCACGACCACAGCCCGATCCTCTCCGCAATAAGTGATCGCATTGAGGAGAAGGTTGTAAAAAGCCTGGCTGATCCTACCCTCATCGGCTTCGATAAAAGCTTTCTCAGTGGATTCGAAAACCAGTTCGTACCCTTTGCCTCGCACAAGCTCCTGCATACGGTCTACGACTTTTTGCAGGCTCTCTGTTAAATCGTAGCGCGCTTTGCATGGAATGGGTCCGCCGGCCTCTAATGTGGAAATATCCAGCACATCGCTCACCAGGGAGGTAAGCCGTTCAGTTTCCTCCATGATGACCTGTGTGTGTTCCGGTGTTATCTCATCGGGAAAATCATGCATCATTTCCGCATAACTGTAGAGAAAGGTCAGGGGCGTCCTGAGGTCGTGAGAGATGTTCGCCATCAGTTCTCGCCTCATCCGATCCACCTTCGAAAGCTCCGAAGCGGCATGATTCAGCGTGCCGGATAACTCACATATCTCCCGATAGCCCGTACCGTTGAATGCGGCATCATAATGTCCGCTGCCCAAGGCTTTTGCGCTTTGGTTGATCTGCTCGATGGGTTTGGCGATGCGGCGGGATATGATGATCGCGAGGGCTGTCGCCAGGAGCACTATGATCCCGGTGATCATCAGAAGCTGTACCTGCAGAGTGGACACCGTGGCCTCCACCGGGGTGATCATCGCATAAAAAGTCAGCGAAAGGACCGTGCCGTCTTTCCTGACAAACTCGTGGACCTTCGTGATCGTCTCGGGCAGCCTGTGATCCGGCCTCGCGGGAACAGGGTCAACGGGTCGAATAAACTCATTCGTCGGGCGGACCGTGATCTCCTTGGCCCGCTCCAGATCCCGAAAGACTTCCTGAAGGGTCGGACTGTCGATATTCTCTTCGACCAGCGCTATCGCCTCCTTGACTTCGGCCGTTCGAATCATTTTATACATATCGCTCAGGAACAATGTCTGGAACACCCAAAGAATGGACAGGAGAAGAAAGCAAAAGCCCAGCAGATAGGCGAATATTTTCCATTGCAGCTTCAACTTATCCATCGAAACGATACCCCAATCCCCGCAACGTTTTGATATGAGCCGCATAAGGCCCCAAAGATCTCCGGAGAAGCTTGATATGCGTATCCAGCGTCCTGTCGTCGTTGCAGCAGTCATAGCCCCATACCTCAGCCATGATCCGCTCCCGGGGCACAGCAATATTCTTATTGCGTATCAGGAAAAACAAGAGATCATATTCCTTTGGCGCCATCCTGGGCTGGCTGCCGTCGATCATGACCTTGTAGGCTGTCATATCTGCAACGAGTCCGTCTTTCTGATAGATCAGATGCCCTGCTCCGTCGACGCCGGCCGTTTGGTCCTGTGCCGTCCTGCGCAGGATCGCCTGGATCCGCAGCATGATCTCTTTGGAAGAAAAAGGTTTTACGACATAGTCATCCACCCCGACTTCGAAGCCGCGTATCCTGTCATACTCTTCGCCTCTTGCCGATAGCATGATGACCGGTGTCGATGCCGTTTTTCTTATTTCTCGGACGGCGGAAAAGCCGTCCAGCCCCGGCATCATGACGTCCATGATGATGATGTCGAAGGCTTCGCGACCGCACAGCGCCACGGCTTCCGCGCCGTCGCCGGCTTCCATCACCTCGTGACCCTCGAAAACAGCATACCGCTTGATGACGGAGCGAAGGCCGGCTTCATCGTCGCATATCAGAATTTTTGCCATATTTTGCCCCTCGCAAATGCGTTTGAACGACTGCCGCCGCAGCCCTGATCAGTATTTCCTGCGGTAACGAGAAACAAGCAACAAAGCAATGCCCAGTACCGCCGACAGCGCGCCGTACAGCTTCAGGCGGTTCGATAAAACATTCTTGTTAAAATCGGGAGTCCCCTCGGAACGCATTCCTGCATTTCTATTCTGCGTCATCCCGCCCCTGCCGTCAACCGGTTCGGCTGGCTTTGCACCTTCCGGGAAGTTTTCCGGCGCCTGCATGGCGCCTCCCTCCTGCGGCCCGCCTTTTCCGCCCATCATGCTTCCCAGCGCCGTCAGGTCCACTCCTTCGGCTGACACCAGCAAAGAAGGATCCTCCGCCTGCGCCGCCGCCGTGGCCGGAACCGCGCCGGCCAGCTGTCCTTGGACGCTTTCAGCGCGGAGTTCACACAGCTCGGTGAAAACGCTCACTGCAGCCTTATATTCATCATAAGTGCAGAAGGCAGTGGCATCTTTTTGGACATATTCGCTGATCCTGTCATCCAGGCCGGCCAGGAGTGCCGCCATTTTACCTTCGGCGAATATATCATCGATCAGCTGCCGCAGATATCCGTGATACTCTTCCAGATACTCCGGATTTGAGAGCAGCACGTTGATCAGCGGACGGCTGGTCAGCTCCACACCGCTGACCGGCGTATCGATGGGGAAGTTCACGACGGATGCGGCATTGCCGCTTTGGAAGCCGCCCCAGGCGAGGTTGTAATCCCAGGGAAGGATCGTGATTTTCCCGTCCCGTTCGCAGATCACATAATTTTGAGCCATACTTGAGCTGTAGCTGTCCAGATTCACCACCAGCGTATGAGCGGCCAGGTAACGAAGGATTTTATCGATGTCATAGTATTCCTCCATCGCCGCACCCTCGGAAAGCGCGCGGATCGCCTCCACGACCTGCTGATAGTCGCTTTCCGTGCCCTTTCCGATCACATTGTCAAAAATGTCTCCGTAGCTTGCTGTGGTGTCATCAATATACTCCAGGCTTCCGCCGGCGCTGCCGCTCTGGCCCATCCCCGATTTTTTTACGCTGTAAAATATCCCGTCGGTATCGTCGAAAACCCTTTCTTCATAGCTGTCATTATACAGCTCGACGGCCAGGTAAAGGCCCCATTTGCTTCCGTTGACCTGGATGTCCGCATATCCGAAAAGTGGAACGTCTACGCCAGCTTGCCGCATCAGCTCGTAGGAAACATATTCTTTCATATACGTGTTGTCTCCCAGCATGTTGTTCAGTACGAAGCTTTCCAGCCCGAAGCAGGTCTGGCCCTCGACATATTCATCGAACTGCAGGCGGAAGCTGTACCGGTCGCTGTCGGAATTGGCGACTTGCGTCAGGCTGGAATTTCCTTTGGGCCGAATGCCCACATCTTCGAACCGTATACCGTTCACGATGACATCGGCCACAATGTACTGCTCGTCGAGAGCATTGTCCAGCATGCTCTGCCACTGGGTTTCATCTGCAAGGATCTCTATCGAAATGATATCTGTACCGAATACCTCATCTGCATACAGACTCCGTTCTTCGCTTTCCACGCCGGCCACGAAGGTGCCCGCCAGCACCAGGATGATGATCCCTGCCGCCAGAGCAAGAACGATGCACACAGCGACAAGGATATCGATTTTATCGCTTCGGATCATTTCCGCACCCCATTTCTATGCTCACGAGGCATATTCTCCGTTATAGCTCACCAGGCAGGCGTCGCGGACACCGTTCACCGCCAGCAGTTCATTGAGCAGTTTTGCCGTCATTTCAACCAGTCTGACTTCCATCGTCAGCTCAATCCCATCCGGTGAGACTGCCTTGGCCTTCAGCAGGCTTTTCTTCGTTTTGCTTTTGATCATGGACATGCATTCGCCCTCTGCCTGATCGCTTTCCAAATGCAGCACGATGACATAAGGTGTATCGCTGCTTTTCCGGTTGACAAATATCATCAGAATGACGCCGATAAAAACCGATCCCAAGATACCCAGAGGGATCAGGCCCGCGCCAATGACGATCCCCACTGAGATCGCCCAGAACAGAAAAGCGATATCCAGCGGCTCCTTGACCGCAGTCCGGAATCGAACGATGGAGAGCGCGCCTACCATGCCAAGAGACAGGATCACATTCGTAGTCACAGCCAGGATGATCAGTGTGGTGATCAGGGTCATGGCCAGCAGAGACACCCCGAAAGAAGACGAGTACATGACGCCGGAAAACGTTCTTTTATACACAAAGAATATGAACAAGCCGATGGCAAAGGAGAGAAGCAGCGCTATGCCTGCGTCGATCACGGAAAATTCGGCTGCCTTTTCCAGAAAGCTTGATTTAAAAATATCGTTGAATGTCATTTGTTTTCCTCCTGTCAGATCATTCTGGCCGCTGCATATTTTGAAAAAGCGATGTTCTCTCTGCCGGACAGGGCTACGACGCCCCGTATGATCTCCGGCAGATAGCTGTCATATTTTACTTCAAGGATACGGACAGCCCCCAGAGAAACCGGAAGCGATCCATTAGTCAGAAAAGCTCTGACGTCTCCGCCTCTTCGAATGTCCGTATCCAATGTCACACGCACGTTGCCCATAGGATAGACAAATGCTTCCCGCCTGTACTCGACAACGCTTTGCGGGCGGAGAAGTTGATAATTCATCTTCGCGTACAATTCCAGAAGCAGTGGGTCGCCCCGGTCCCGAAGCGCAGCCAGGTCGCCTTGGAGCAATCGTCTGCATTCTTCGATTGTGATCATGGCGCCGCGTTTATAACTGATACCGTTCTTCTTGCTTTTTTTCTCCAGCCGGATCAGCGCAGTGTCTTCGTTGTAAAACCGCAAGCGGAACTTCTCCCGCTCATTGACGCCGTCGATTTTTTCGCGAAGCGCTTTGTCGCGGTAATTATCAAAATACAGACTCCTGACATGGTATCCGCTTTCGTCTGGCCCATGTCCGTCCGGCTCAGCGATCCGGCGGAGCCGAAACCGAAGCTGGATCGCATCAGCTTGGTTGACCGCGTATTTCAGTTCATGCCGGCCCGTTGCATTTGTCATGCTGCCCCTCCTCTCTTTGGAACAGCCTCATCCTACCGCAGATAATTGACGTTCCTATGTCAGTCGCCTGATTTCTGTCTGAACATTATGCGGCTGCTTGACAAAAAGTGTGATATCGTGTAATTTAACAATGTTAAATATTTTAACTATGTTAAATTACCGGAGAAGCGCTATGAATCCACAAAAAAAGAGCACACGCGCCAAGAGATCCTGCAGGCTGCAAAAAAGCTTGTCCTGGAACAGGGGCACACGGCTGTGACCGTCCGCCGGCTGGCCGAGCTCACGGGATATTCCTATACCAGCCTGTATTATTATTTCCGCGATCTGGACGACGTGCTCTGGACACTGCGGCTGGAAATGATCCAGGATATGATCTCATCGTTGTCGTACACTCCCGACGAAAGCAAGGAGGTTGTTGGGGATCCCATTGAAGACCTCCTGAACGCCTTATGCGTCTATGCGGATTATTTCCTTGCCCACGCCAACGTGTTCCGTTTTTTCTACTTTCGCACTTTTATCGTGCCGCAGGGAGACGATCGCTACCAAAACATGGAGGGCCGGTTTCAAGGCATATGGGAGACCGCATTTGCACGACTGGTACAGGATAACATTCTGCAGCCCGAAGTCGTGGATACTGTGGCGAAAACCATCATCTACGCATTGCAGGGAATGCTGACTCTTTGCTTTTCCGCCAACGGAGCGCTTGACAGTCCGTCGATCCGAAGCGAACTGGAGAAGCTTATTCGTCTTTTACTGAGACCTGCTGCCAGGCTTGTTCAGGGAGGTTTACAATAATGAGTCATTTCACTTTTGAAAAATTTCTGCCGCTCTTTCGCGTTGCGCGGCACACGGCTACTGCAATGTTACTGTTCATTCCGGCGCAGCTCGCCGTCTTTGTGCTGTCTCCTCCGCCGGACAGTATACGGGGCTTCTTCGCTCTTTATGAGGTTCATCCCCTTCTCGGCCTGCTGAGTTTGGACTTCCTCTATCTGTTCAGCAATCTGTTCCTGGTGGTGATCTATTTGGCCATTTTTGTGATGCTGTACACAGAAAAACCCGTTGCCGCATCCCTGGGGTTGGCAACGGGCCTGGTCGGCGTCGCTTGTTATTATCCTTCCAATCCTGCTTTCGAAATGCTGACCCTCAGCAAGCTTTACGCACAGGCGCTGCCCGGCCAGGAACTCGTCTATCTGGCCGCGGGAGAAAGTCTGATGGCCGGGTATACCGGAACCTCTTTCAACGCGTATTATGTCCTGAGCGGTCTGTGTCTGTTGCTGTACGCCCGAGGGTTATTGCAAAGCTCGGGATTTCGGAAGTCTTTGGGCGCCTGGGGTCTGGCCTCCGGCATCCTGATGATCGTTCCCTCTTCCGCAGGCGTCATCGGCATGCTGTTTTCGATCGCATCTCTCATCCCCTGGATGATGTTCGTCTGGCTCCTTCGGATCGAATTTGGGAAAAGCCTTCAATAATCGACCTTCTCCTTGAGAAAGGTTCCCTTGTCAAGCTCGTCAAAGGCATTTTGCAGCTCTGTCCGGGTATTCATGACGATCGGCCCGCCCCAGGAAACCGGTTCCTCCAGTTTGTCGGAGCTCATGAACAGGAGCTCGGCTTTTTCGTGCAAAGCCTCCAACTCCACAGAATCGCCGTCGGACAGCTTCACCGCTGTTTTTTCCGCAACGACCTCTCCGGCGACTTTCGCGCGACCGAGCAAAAGAAAGACCATCACGGACTTTTCCCGGCCTGTTTCAATGATGCACTTTGCGCCGGGATCCAGGCTGATGTCGTAGTAGTCCAGCGGCAGGTGCTTTCCCTGAAAGCCTGCGTGCCCCTGATAGGTGCCGCTGATCAGCCGCAGCACGCCGCCCTCGATGGGGATCGCTTCGATCTCTTCTCTCTTTATTTTGTGATACGCCGGCGAAGACATCTTATCCTTTGCCGGCATGTTCAGCCAAAGCTGAACACCCAGCATCCTTTCCGAGGCCGGCAGTTTTTCCTCGTGCATGATCCCGGATCCGGCGGTCATCCATTGGACTTCGCCGTCGGATATCCCGTCTTCATTTCCAAGGCTGTCCCGGTGGACCATGTTGCCTTTGACGATCCAACTGATCGTTTCGATGCCCCGGTGCGGATGCAACGGAAATCCTGCGGTATAGTTTTCTGGATTCTCACTGTCAAAGGAATCCAGCATCAGGATGGGATCGAAGATTTTCACTGTGGTTTTTCCCAACACGCGCACCAGGCTTACACCGGCGCCGTCCTGTGTCCGAAATCCTGTGGCTTTATCCGTGATCCTTCGTTTCATAGCAAGCACCCTATAATTTAGCCGACGCTTCGCGCAATTGCGCGATCTGCTTGCGCACTTCTTCAAAAGCAGTGCCTCCGCAGCTTTTTCTCCTGGCAACACAATTTTCAATGGAAATCGCCTCGTAGACATCTTCCCTTATAAGGGTAGAATACGCCTGAAGCGTCTCCAGCGTCAAGTCGCCGATCCTGCTGCCTTGCTTTTCACAAGCCAGAACGATCCTCCCAACGATCTCATGCGCGTTGCGGAAGGACTCTCCTTTCGTCACCAGATAATCTGCCAGATCCGTTGCGTTCAAGAATCCGTCCTGGGTCGCCAGAAGCATGGCTGCCTTATTGATCTTCATGGTTCGGGTCATATCGGTAAAGACACGAAGACACAGGATCACGGTATCCAGACTGTCGAATACGGGCTCCTTATCTTCCTGCATATCCTTGTTATACGCCAGGGGAAGACCTTTCATCATGGCAAGCAGACTCATCAGGTCGCCGAAGACCCGTCCGCTCTTTCCACGGACCAGCTCCGCAGCATCCGGGTTTTTCTTTTGAGGCATGATACTGCTGCCGGTGCTGTAGGCGTCGTCCAGGGTGATGAAGCCGAATTCCGTTGTGGACCAGAGAATGATCTCCTCGCTGAAACGGCTCAAGTGCATCATGATCAGCGACAAATCAAAGGTAAGCTCCAGGAGAAAATCTCTGTCACTGACCGCGTCGATGGAATTGCAGCATACACGGTCGAAGCCGAGCTCTTTCGCCACAAAATCCCGGTCGATGGGGTAGGTGGTCCCGGCCAGAGCGCCGGCGCCCAGAGGCATTACATTGATCCGCTTTGCCGTCTCCCCGATCCTTTCCAGGTCCCGGGAAAACATTTCATAGTAAGCCAGTATATGATGCGCGAAAGACACGGGCTGCGCCCGCTGCATATGAGTATAACCGGGCAGCACGGTCTGCACATGACTTTCCGCTGTGTCCAGCAGCGCAGCCTGCAGGTCCTGCAGCAGCGCTGCCAGCTCTTTCGCCGCATCTCGCAAATACATCCGGACATCCAAGGCGACCTGGTCGTTGCGGCTTCTGGCTGTATGCAGCCGCTTGCCTGCCTCGCCGATCCGCTGGATGAGCAGCGTTTCCACGTTCATATGCACGTCTTCCGCATCCACGGACAGTGCCGCAGCCCCGGTCTCCAGGTCTGCCAGAATGCCGGCAAGGCCTTCACAGATCTTCGCGCTCTCCTCCGCTGATATGATGCCGCACTTTGCCAGCATCTTTGCGTGGGCAATGCTGCCCTGAATGTCCTGCTTGTACATCCTGGAGTCCACTGCAATGGAGGAGTTGAAATCGTCCATCAGCGCGCTGGTATCTTTTTGGAATCTTCCGGACCATAATTTCATGCTCGGATCATCCTTTCTCGATCAGCAGATACATCTTTTCTTCGATCTCTGTTTTTCCGATGACCGAATATACGCCGCCCTTGCCGATGCTCGTATTGATATCCTTGTACAAGTTATGGCTGTCGTAACAAAGCCAGAAGCATCCGGCGTTTTCCGGAATGAAATCCTTTGCTTCGGGATAGTCCTCAAAAGCGAACTGCTTGACCTTGCCCTTGAGCAAGGTTTCGAAGCCGTTTTGCTTGGGGATCGCTGTTTTCATCATCATGCTGTTCTGACGCGTGTGAACAAAGCCATAAGCGGTGATCATCAAAGGATAAGCATGCTTCAGGTAAATATTGACGCTGGAGTTATCCGTTTGCATGATGAAGGTGAGGTAGTCCTTATCCTGGGCAAGGTGAAGCACCAGCGCGAAGGTAAGCGTGCCGATGGCCTGCCCTTCCAGTTCCGGATCCACCAGCAAGGTCCATTCGTGGGCGATGGTCTCGTCGGAAATGTTGCCGATGAGGCTCAACTGGGAAACCGGCTTGCCCCCTGACAAAAATCCTGCAGTGATCCCGGCGCCGATGGTGCCGAAGTTGGCAAAGGTCCAGTCCGGGGCGGCCATCCCGGCTCCGTAGGCCTTTTCGTTCAGCACGACGATCTTATGGATGAACTCAGCCGCTTCCGGTGTGGCCGGATCGATAAAAACCGTATGGAAAGGCAGCGCCTCCATCATTTTCTCATATTTTGCCCAATAGGCCTTATTAACGATCAAATAGATCTCCAGGTCCATATCCTGATATTTCATTAAACACTCTGTCATTGTTCTTCTCCTATCACTTTTTCGATGATCCTCTGACCATCGCTCAATTGCAATTTTTCGACATATTCGTCCACCTTATGGGCCTGAGCGATGCTGCCGGCCCCGAAGACCACGGTATTGATCCCGGCGTTTTGGAACAGCGGCGCTTCTGTCCAGAAATCCAGCTCGCTGCCGGGATCGCCTCTGTGAGGCTGTTCGTTGACCAAAGGTCTTCCGATGAAGGATGATATGACGATCCCTTTTCGGGAAATTTTTCGTATCCGGTCCAAAGCGGCTTCGGGCTCCTCGTAGGTTCGCACCGAAGCCTTGAATCTGCAGCGCTGCGCAACGACATTGCTGGCGTTGGCGCAGTCCACCTTTCCGATGTTGAAGCCCTGGGCATGCAATGCAATGATGTCTTTCGCTGCTTCCACTACCGCGCTTTCCGCTTTGATGGAAGAATGCCCGCCTTCCGTGCGATGCTCTACAAAATAGGAATAGACTCCTTTATGCCTGTTTGCAAACCTCAGTGCAGTGGGCTCGCATACGATTGCCCGCTCCAGCCCTTTCCCAAAGCCTTCCTCAAGGAAGTACTGTACGCCGGTCTTGCTTCCGGCTTCTTCGTCGATACTGAACAGCAGCATCAGATTTTCGGGCTTGACGGCCTCGACGGCTTTGAGGACCATACAGATATTGCCTTTGGTGTCCGCGGTTCCCAAACCGTAAAGCATATCGTCCTTTTCATGCAATCCAAGGGGCGGATGACTCCAATCACCGGCAGGTGGTACGGTATCCATATGACAGTTGATCACAAGTCTTGGATCACCGAAGCGGACGATCACATTGGACTTTTTCTCCGCCACAGGCTGTTCGATCACCTTGCCGCAGGTTCTGCTGACAATGAAATCCCTGATGACCTCAATGATCCCGGTATAATCTCCTTCGTAGGTATTGCACTCGATCAGATCTTTTAAAAGCTTCATTTTTTCATTCCCGCCAGCTGCTGCTGCATGGTATGGAGTTTAATAAATCCATTGGCTTCCGCGGCGCTCCAGCCGGCCTTCTGGGCGTACATGGCAATATCTTTACGAACCAGGCTGTAGGGCGATTCCAGCGCAACTACAGTGATCCGATTCGATTCTGCCTTGATCGTAACGCTCCCTGTCACGCGCTTTTGAACGGAATCAGCGAAGCATTCCAGGTCTTTGACCAAAGGCTCGTAATACAGGCCGCTGTAGACCAGATCTGCCCACTGAGTACCGGCGCTCCGGCTGAAAGCGATCTGCTTTTTTGTCAGGACCAGCTGCTCCAGCTTTTTGTGAGCTTCCACCAGGGCCAGCAGGCCGGGAGCCTCAAACATGATCCGGCCCTTGATGCCGATGATGCAGTCTCCGATGTAAATATCACTTCCATAGCCATATTTCCCCAGAATGCTGTTCAATTTCATCAGGATATCGATGCCGGAAAGCTTCTGCCCGTTCAGCCCGGATGGGACACCCTCGGAGAATTCCAGCGCCACATATTCGCTTATAGCGCCGGGCGCCATTTTTGTGAGCTGGTACGCGTCTGCATCCGGCTCTTTATTCTCATCCACTTCGGTGCCGGAGACTGTGATGCCGAAAATGTTCTGATTCACTGAATACTTTGTGTAAACATGATCCACGAAAATACCCCGTTCAGCGAGAAAGGCCATTTCTTCGTTCCGGGTGATCCCCAGCTCCTTGATCGGTGTGATCAGTTCCACATCGCTGTTGAGGGCCAGAAAACTGCCGTCGAACCGAACCTGATCGTTGCCTACAGCCGTGGATCCGTGAGCGACAGCCGCGGCATTTTCCTTCTCGGCGATCTTCAGGATCTCTTCGGCGATGATATAGCGGTCTGCACACATCAACGGGTAGTCTTCTTCATACAGCCCGTTCAATTTGATGAGATATTGGATGATATCCTCATAGATGCGCTCTTTGGCATCCACGTTATAATGCTTTGTTGCGCCGAGCTTTTTTGACTTTTCCTCGATCTGCTTCAGATCCTCAGGGCTGAAACCGCCGGTGTTGACGGTAACCGTGATCACCTGATAACCCTTTTCTTTTAAATAGATGGTGCAAAAGGTGGTATCCAGTCCACCGGAAAATGCCAGGATCACTTTTTTCATTTATATTGCCTCCAATTGCTCTGAACTTTGAATATTATTTTTTAAATATACACACGCACTTATAATAATGCAAGCATTATTTTTATAATTATACGCTATATTTTAATATATTGCACTATTGGTGCATAATTATATAATCTATGCGCATATATGATGGTTCGCGCGCCCATTTCTTACATAAAATACACTGCCCGCAGCATCCTTTGCTGCGGGCAGTGTTGGAAGGTCGGCCGCCGGTCCTATCATCAGTTTTATTTGCTTTCAAGTCAAGTCGAGTGCTTTTGAGGCAGAAGATAATCGATCCGGAGGAATTTCTTTTCGTTGGGCAGCAGGTGTTCCACTTGATACGCCCTATGATACCCGATGCGTTGCATCGCTTCTGCCAGAGGTTCCGGATGCATCTGCCGGTGTACGCTTTCCAGACAGTCGAATATGTGCAGATAGGGTGAGTCCGAAACAAACCCTTCATCTGTGTTGATCTGTATCAGGCAGCTGACGATCGACGGTGCAACCTGCCGGATCACGTTGAGGAAACAGTTGTATCCGATATACTCGATCACCAGATTGGCCATGACCAGGTCGGCATG
>CALLHZ010000084.1 GCA_938009115.1 uncultured Clostridia bacterium | reverse complement strand
ACCCTTACAGATCCTTCCAGAAGCGTGCCCGTCACGACAGTACCGAAGCCGCCGATGGTGAATACCCGGTCGATAGGCATTCTCAAAAGCGTGGGATCACTGTTGCGTCGCCCGGGGATCCGAACCATTTCAAAAATCGTCTCACGCAGCAGTTCGATTTGATGGCCTGTTTTGGAAGACACATCGATGATCGGCGCATCCTCCAGAAATGACCCGGCCACGGTCGCTCGGATATCGCTGTGCACCAGTTCCATCCACTCTGCATCCACCATGTCCGACTTCGTGACGACGATGATCCCTCTGCGGATATTCAAAAGTCTCAGGATATCCAAATGCTCCAGTGTTTGGGGCATAACGCCCTCGTCGGCGGCCACCACCAAGAGAACCAGATCGATGCCCCCGATGCCTGACAGCATGTTGCGGATGAACTTTTCATGACCGGGTACGTCGATGATCCCGATATCCGTACCGTCAGGGGCTTTCATGTCCGCAAAGCCGAGTTCGATGGTAATTCCACGCTTTTTTTCCTCGATGAGCCGATCCGTGTCGATGCCTGTCAGGGCACGAATCAGACAAGTCTTTCCATGATCCACGTGTCCGGCGGTCCCGATAATGATATTGTTCATGTTTTGCTCCGATTTCGTTGATGTAAAGTCTTTTGTACATTATACATGACCCAAAAGGGTTTTCAAAAGGCAGAATTTCCGATATAATCGCTGTAATATTGAAAGAAAGGAGGATCATCCCATGGAGAAACAAAAAGGCCTGCTCGCTCAGGCCAGCCACAGTGGTTGAGCGGCCAAAATAGGCCCCGGGGCCCTTGCGCAAGTTTTGCGCAAGCTTCCGAAATTTTCAGACCCGAATCTGCTGGTGGGCTTTGACACCTCCGATGATGCCTCAGTCTATAAAATCAACGATACGACGGCGGTCATTCAGACCGTCGACATGTTTCCGCCGGTAGCCGATGATCCTTATGATTTCGGCCGCATCGCGGCAGCCAATGCCCTTTCCGATGTCTATGCCATGGGCGGAGAGCCAAAACTGGCCCTCAATATATTGTGCTATCCGGAAGATTTTCCACAGGAATCCATCGAGGGCATCCTCTTGGGTGGTTACGAAAAAGTGGCCGAAGCCGGCGCCATGATCACCGGCGGACACACCATTAAGGATCCCGTTCCCAAATACGGGTTGTCCGTGACGGGCTTCGCCCATCCGAAGGATATTCGAACCAATAACGGCGTCAGAGATGGCGATGTCCTGATCCTGACCAAGCCCATCGGCATCGGCACGCTAAACTCTGCTGCCACCACCGGTGTCATCACGGATGAAGAGCGTAAATTGGTCATCGAGACGATGGCGGAGCTGAACAAAGCCGCCTTCGAAGCATCCAGAGGATTTTCGGTCCACGCATCCACGGATGTGACCGGCTTTGGGCTGTTGGGGCACGCGTACGAAATGTTTGCGTGCACGGATTTTTCACTCAGTCTTCTGTCTTGGCAGATCCCGATCCTGGAAGGCGCGCTGGACTATGCCAAACAAGGCATCGTGCCCGGCGGCACCTTCACCAACCAGATATATCTGGATGAACACGTGTCCTATGCCGCCTCTGTGGCCCATGAAATGAGATTGCTCCTTGCGGACCCTCAAACCTCAGGCGGTCTCCTGCTGGCGCTGAACGAAAAAGACGCCCAGACCCTGGTCAAAAGACTTCAGGATCACGTGGGCCGGGCCGAGATCGTCGGCTTTGCCGGCGCAAAAAAAGAACACCGGATCTGTGTGGAGTAACAGGATCCGGTATCAGATCATCAAGGTATGGATATCACCGATATCCATACCTTCTTCTTTTGCTGCTTGTTCCAGTATAACCCTGTCTTCCGGCTTTGCGCTCCAGGCCATGCCGCAGCCGGAAGCGATTTCCCGGGGCAGCGGTATCAGCCGGCCTGGCAGCGAACGGCGATTGCACATGCTCTCCATGGCCATGGCAGCTGTGGTCGAAGGAAACGTAATAATAAGTTTCAGTTCCTTTTCTCTCATGCGCTGATCTCCCGCACCGCCCGGATCGCTTCGTCGATCTCCGCTTCGGTGTTGAACCAGCTGAAACTGAAGCGGACGGCGCCCTGCTCCGTTGTTCCCAAAGCCTGGTGGAGCCTGGGTGCGCAGTGGGCGCCCGGGCGGGTGGCAATATGGTACTTTTCGGACAGCTCGTCAGAAACAGCGCCGGAATCATAGTCACGGATGTTCAGGGCAACGATCGCTGTCCGTTCCAAAGCCGAGAAGTCGCCGTAGACCGTAACGCCGTCCACCGTGGAAACGCCCTCGTAAAAACGTCTCATCAGGGCATTTTCTTTGGCAGCGATGGTTTCGATGCCAATGCGCCGGATATATTCGACGGCAGCCGAAAGTCCTGCAATGCCATGACTGTTCAATGTACCGGCCTCCAAACGTGTGGGGTATTCCGCGGGTTGCTCTTTGCTGTAAGAATGGATTCCAGTCCCACCGACTTTGAACGGACGGATCTGGATGCCCGGGCGGATGCAAAGACCTCCGGTGCCCTGGGGACCCATCAGTCCCTTGTGGCCTGTAAAGCACAGGATGTCCACCCCGTCCCGGGTCATATCCACAGGCACGCATCCCGCAGTCTGAGATGCGTCCACGATAAACAACAGGTCATGCTTCTCAGCAATTTTGCCGATCCGGCGGATATCCAGCATCGTACCGGTGAGATTGGATGCATGGGTGCAAACGATGGCCTTTGTTTCCGGTCGGATCAGCGCCTCAAAATCATCATAGGACACATTCCCATTGGAATCAGCAGAAACAAAGCTCAGTTTCACACCCTGTTCAGCCTCCAGCCGGTACAGCGGACGAAGGACCGAATTGTGCTCCAGATCCGTGGAAATCGCATGATCGCCCGGCAGGATCGTTCCATTGATCGCAATGTTCAGCGCCTCTGTTGAATTGCACGTAAAAACCACATGATCGGGCTTTGGGCATCCAAGCAATTCTGCAATGAGAGCCCTGGCTTCGTAAATGGTCCTGGAGGCCTTAAGGGAACCGCTGTTGGTTCCCCGGGCGGCGTTTCCCATGGACCCCATGGCTTCGATCACCGCATCGGTCACTTCCCGGGGTTTTTGAAGCGTTGTGGCTGCGTTGTCCAGATAGATCATGGCTTGATCACTTTCCCCGCTGTACTCAGCTTTTCAACGATGCTGTACATGTTTGAAACAGAGCCGACCGCCAGCTTTTCTGATAATCCGAAGAAATTCAGACAAGTGCCGCAGGTCAGCACCTCCACCCCCTGAGCTTCCAGGGATTTGATGTCTTCCAGGGAAGCAGAGCCTTCCACGGTGAGTCTGGCACCGCCATTGTAGAAAATCAAAGCCGAAGGCAGCGTCTCCAATTGAGTCAAAGCGTAGATGAAGCCCTTCATCAGCAAAGTACCCAGAGCGTCATCGCCCCGGCCCATGGCGTCACTTTCGAACGCAACCATAGTATTTGTTCTGACATCCGGAATGCAGGAAACCGCCTCCTCTGCCGGGGTAGAAACCGTCCCAGTCTCGACTCGTATCACAAAACGCTTTTCCTCCAGCTTTTCGCTGGCCGGCGCAAGGTTCTTCCCGGACAAAAATTTCATGACGTTCTGAACGGCAGTTTCGTTGTCTACCAATACTTCCAGTGTCTCAGGGCCCTGTATTTCGTTCAGGGCTTTCATGGTTTTCACCACGGGGATCGGGCAGGCATCGCCCAGAGCATTGACTGTGATCATCGTACTGTTTCCTCCTTACATCATTTCAAGAAAAGCTTCGATTCTGGTAGATATCTGGCCACTGTCCGCTTTTCCGTAATCAGTTTCCAGTACCATATAAGGGATCCCTAACTCCCCAATGAGCTTGCGGACGGAATGAGATTCCACCGCATATGGCGTGCAGGCCTGCAGATCCACTTCGATGACGCCGTCCACCCGATATTCTTTTACAAGATCCTTCAGCATTTCCATGCGTTTCGTGTTTGGCGTCATGACCGAGCATCCGATCTCCAGGTATCGTGCAGCCACTGCGCGAATGATATCCTCCGCGTCGGTATCGACTTTGGGCGCGGCTGCCTTGATCCCTGTGCAGTTCTCAAAGCATACGACAACGCCTCCCCGCTCCTCCACAGCCTTGACTGTTTTATCAAGGACACCGCCCATGGGGCATCCGGTCATCAGGATCCTCTTGGACGCTTCCGGCACCGGACGAAAACCGGACTGATAATTTTTGACCGCCGACTCCTGGAAGCCTGTCAGCAGATCGATCGTCTCCTGGCGGTCAAAAATAAACCCCGCACCCTCTAATGTTTTATAGATCTGATAACCGAAAACCGGAGGCGGATCCAGCTTCTGCATTTCCATCAGCTGGCATTTGGCCTGCCGTTCCGCGTTCCGAATCACAGCAGCTTTGCGGATCGCTTCTTCGGTGATCTTGACAGAAAATTTCTGTTCCAGGTATGTGATGAAACGACGGATCTCATCGGTCCAATAGTCCAATGCGCGGTCGTCGTGGCGTTGGGGAAGATGCAGAATATATGTGTCTTTCATTGTCCCGAGCATTTCGTACATTTTCTTTTTGCCGTCGCAGGTGGTTTCTCCCACGATGAGATCGGCAAAATAAGTATAGGGGCATTTGTCTGTCAATGCAAATCCATAGCTGGATTTGATCAGGGGGCAAAGATTTTTTGGCAGCTGCCCTTCGGCAGCCGGGATCGTTTCGTCGCTCATGCCGCAAAGACCTACCGGAATGACACCGGCGGCATCCAGAATTTCCAGCGGTGTGAATGTGCAAAATATTCCGGCCACCAGTCCGTTGTTCTCTTTGATCTTTTTCACCCTGAGGAAACCATTTTGTCTGGCCTCATTGAATGTATCATAATTTTCCGGCAAATGGTATTGCATCGATCCTGCTCCTTTACATCTCTGCAGCGAGAAGTGCTGCTCCATAGGCTCCGGCATAGCGACCATCTGCATGGGTCGCCACAGCCGTTCCCAATTCTCTCGAAAGCGCCTCGCAAATGTACCCGCTGTCGCACAATCCGCCGGTCAGACAGGCACGCCTGCTGCCGAGATCCAATTTGTATGCCTGAGAACTTACTTTCTTAACGATAGAATCGACCACCGCAAAGGCGATATTTTCCTTTTTCTCTCCTTTGCCGATCAGCGAGATCACCTCGGACTCCGCAAACACCGTGCACATTGAGCTGATTGTCGTATCGTGTCCCCTGGAGGCCAGTTCCGTGAGTTCATCCAGCCTCACGCCAAGGATATTGGCCATGATTTCAAGAAACCGCCCGGTCCCCGCCGAACACTTGTCGTTCATGAGAAAGTCCGAAACGGCGCCATCGACTACCTGGATGACCTTTGTATCCTGACCGCCGATATCGATCACTGTCAGATCAGGTTCACCAAAGATACGGCCCGCGCCTTTTGCGTGACAGGTGATTTCAGTAATGCACTTATCGGCATAAGGCACCGCAATACGTCCGTAACCGGTGGCGACACAAGGGTTGCCGCCCACATCAACCCCTTCTTGGATCAGCTGTTGCCTGATGGCGTCCGCCGTGTCCACGCTGCTCCAGCCTGTTGGCCGCACCAGTCGTTTCAGAATCGTACCTTTTTCATCTGCAACAATAGTCTTAGCGCTGGTGGAACCTATGTCGATCCCGACAAAAATATCCATAAAGGAACTCCCCCACTGTATCATGTTCCTGATGTGAAAGGAGCGCCTGACACCGGCGCACCGGCATCAAACGCCTCTTTCTTTTGGCGGGAACATGTGAGAATCGAACTCACCCGAGAGGCTCCTAACCCCTCACAACGGTTTTGAAGACCGCAAGGCACACCAGCACCCATCTGCTCCCACAACGGTACGTATTTTATACGAATCAGCTCAATAAATCAAGAAGCATTTTGACCACCATATCGATCTCGGACTCGCTGACGGTCCGCATATCCAACAGGATATGCCCTTCGCTGATCCGGGCGATGACCGGAGGCTCCTGACTGCGAAGCTGCATTTCCAAAGCGGCAACACTGCGGTCCAGAGGCTCTACGGCTACGGCCACCGTAGGCAGGTCCAGCATGGGCGCCGACCCGCCGCCCACTCTGCCCACTTCATTGGATACCGTAAAACGCGCATTAACGCATTCTGTCAACCTGCAAATCATAGAGGCCGCTTTTTTCTCCAGATCCTCGATAGAAACGGTGATCATAGAAAGCACCGGAATATCCGTGCAAGCTTGCCGGGGATCCCTATAGATCCGGAAGGTTTCCTCCAGGGCGGCCAGGGTCATCTTATCCACCCGGACGACTCTTGCCAGCGGATGACGCTTCATGCGTTCGATGTATTCCCTTTTCCCGACCAATATACCAGCCTGGGGACCGCCCAGCAGTTTGTCTCCGCTGAACAGGACCACATCCGCCCCCGCTGCCAGCGATCTGCCCACGGTGGGCTCGTCTAATCCATAGTCTCTCAGATCGACAAGGAGGCCGCTTCCAAGATCGTGGATCACGGGAAGTCCTTTTGAATGGCCCAGCTCGGCCAGCTCGGCAACGGATACTTCTTCGGTAAACCCGATGATCCGGTAGTTGCTGGTGTGGACTTTCAATAGTGCGCCGGTCTCCTGGCCGATCGCATCGGTGTAATCCTTCAAATGGGTCTTGTTCGTAGTGCCCACTTCCCGCAGGGTTGTCCCGCCCAAAGCCATGATCTCGGGAACGCGGAACGATCCGCCGATCTCCACCAGTTCGCCCCGGGAAACGATCACTTCCCGGTCGCTGGCCAGCGCCATGAGACACAGCAGCGTGGCAGAGGCGTTGTTGTTCACCACCATGGCCGCTTCCGCCCCGGTGATCCCGGCGATCAAGCTGCTCACATGGTCGTGCCGGCTCCCCCGCTGGCCTGTTGCCAGGTCGTATTCCAGCGTAGAGTATCCCTTTGCAACTTCTGTCACCTGGACGGCAGCCCTGTCGGCCAGCCGGGCCCTGCCCAGATTGGTATGAAGCAAGATCCCCGTGGCATTGATGACCCGCCGCAGGCTCCGCCGGTCCGCCTCGTCCAGCTTTTGTCGCGCCAGTGCAGTCACGGCATCCGGATCCGAAGAAAGAGACCCGCCTTGCAGCAAAGCATTGCGCGTCTCCTCCAGAGCCTCCCGCAGAGCATCCACCACCACTTCGCGGACGGTGGACTCCATCCAGGCTGTCACATCGTATCGTTTCAAAAGCTCGTCGACTTTCGGCAGGCTTCTCAGTTCTTCCTTATTGATCATGGGATCTCCTTCAGCAATACAGCGGCAGTATCCGGTGTTATGTATCCCGGACCTGTGAACTCATTATGGCACAATTGCGAAAAAAATCCAAGGCCCGGTTTGCCTGCTGTCGCGCAAAAGCGCCCCGGATCTCTCCGGGGCGCTTTGCGAAAGGATCACTCCAGGATCTCGCCCTCCGCGGAGATCGTCACCACTTGCCAGGGGATGAACTTTCCGCTGTCCTGCAATGCTTTTTTCGCCGCATATTCCAGTCCGCCGCAGCAGGGGACCTCCATGCGGACGATAGTCACGCTCTTGATGTCGTTTTGCCGGATGATTTCTGTCAGCTTTTCAGAATAATCACCCTCGTCCAGCTTCGGACAGCCGATGAGCGTCACGCGATTGCGGATAAATTTGTTGTGGAAATCGCCGTAGGCATACGCTGAGCAGTCTGCTGCGACCAACAGGTGAGCGCCGTTGAAGTAGGGTGCATTGATCGGCGCCAGCTTGATCTGGACCGGCCACTGGCGCAGCTGGCTGGCAACGGACGCTGTCGGCAGCGCTTGGGGCTGATCGCTGCAGGAGCAGACTTCCGGCTCCCGTGAAAGGCTTTTGCTGGCGCTGCCCGGGCAGCCGCAGGGAAGCGGCGGGGCTGCCTGTTTCGCTTGATTGGCAAGGACGGCAGCTTCGTCATAAGCGGCGGCTTCTCGCACTTCGAAGGAAATGGCGCCGGTAGGGCAAGCGGGGAGACAATTCCCCAACCCGTCGCAGTAATCGTCTCTCAGAAGGACCGCTTTGCCGTCCACCATACCGATGGCGCCTTCGTGGCAGGCTTGAGCGCAAAGACCGCAGCCGTTGCACAGATCGCTGTTTATTTTTATGATTTTTCTTTTCATTTTTCAATACCTCCGTGACTTTCTGAACTGATTATAATATAATGATTGACAAATATATGTTGTATTTACAACGGAGGCCGGCATGGATTTTTATGATTCCGTTATTTCGACGTCTGCGCTCTTTCGTGAGATCGATTCCTGCGATATTCCCAATATGCTTCAATGCCTTTCTTCGGTAAGAAAAAATTTTAAGAAGGGTTCTTTTATATTCAATGCCGGGGATCAGGGCGTACCTCTGACCATGCTTTTGGAAGGCGAAGTCCATATCATCACGGAAGACTACTGGGGCAACCAAACGATCCTTGCGGAGATCCGTCCGGGCCATATTTTCGCGGAAACCTATGCTCTGGCGCCGGAGGTGCCCCTTTCCGTCAGTGCCTATGCGCTCACCGACTGCACCGTGCTGATGATGAATACGGCAAACATCCTGCGCGCCTGTCCCCAGTCCTGCGCCTTTCACCAGACGCTGATCCAAAATCTGGTGGAGATCCTGGCATCAAAAAACCTGATGCTGACAGGCAAACTGGAGCACATGTCCCAGCGGAACACCCGGAACAAATTGCTGTCTTATCTTTCTGTGCAATCCCTCCAAAACGGCAGCAGTACCTTCGAGATCCCCTTTAACCGCCAGCAGTTGGCAGATTATTTGGCGGTGGATCGCAGCGCTATGTCCAGCGAGCTGTCCAAGCTCAAAAAAGAAGGCCTTCTGGATTTCAACAAAAACAGCTTTACTCTCCACTAAAAAAATCCGCCCTGCAACGCAGGGCGGATTCTGTTTTATACTAGTTTCCCATTTGCTTTGCCACTTCTTCGGCAAAATTTTCTTCTTTTTTCTCAATGCCTTCGCCGACTTCGTAGCGCAGCATCTCTACAACCTTCATGGTCTTTCCCAGATCCTTGGCCACGGCGTCCACATATTCCTTGACGCTCATGTCGTTGTTCTTGACGAACTTCTGTTCAACCAGACAAGTCTCTTTGAGTTCCTTCTTGAGACGACCCACCACCATTTTTTCCACGATCTCCGCAGGCTTTCCTTCATGAAGGGCCTGGGCGATCAGGATCTGCTTTTCGTGCTCCAGATACTCCGGATCCACAGAGGATTCATCCACGAACTGAGGTCTCATAGATGCGGCCTGCATGGCCACGTCTCTTCCCACAACGCTGATGTCTTCGGCAGAGGCTTCCGTCTGGATACCGATGACCACGCCGATCTTGCCGCCGCCGTGGATATAGCCGGCATACTTGACGCCGGGGGTGGCGAATTTTTCAAATCGCCGGATGCTCATGTTCTCGCCGATCTTGGCGATCTTGTTGTTCAGGGCATCCTGAACGGATCCTTCGGTTCCATAGGAAAGGGCCATAAAGGCTTCCATGGAATCCGCTCCGCCGGCCAGCGCCATCTGGGACAGCGTCTCGACGAATTCGACGAATTCTTCGTTCTTGGCCACGAAATCGGTCTCGGAATTGACTTCGATCGCCGCAGCCTGTGTGGCGTCCTGATTGAATGCCAGACGGACCAGACCTTCCGAAGCCACACGTCCGGCTTTCTTGGCGGCCTTGGCCAATCCGTTCTCTCTCAGGTAATCGACGGCCTTTTCCATATCGCCGCCGGTCTCCGTCAGGGCCTTCTTGCAATCCATCATGCCTGCGCCGGTGGCTTCGCGCAGTTCTTTTACCATTGCTGCTGTTACTGCCATATCAGTTCTCCTTATTTTTGTTATGCGCACAGTGGCGCAGAATTTCATTTGATTGGGCGGACTATTCCTCGTCGGCCAGCTCGGCGGCATCTTCTGCCGCTTCCGCTTCTTCGATTTCTTCCGGAGCAGCTTCCGCAGCGTCTGCTGCAGGAGCTTCTGCATAGGATTCGCCCTGTCTGCCTTCGATGACGGCTTCCGCCATCTTTCCGGTGATCAGCTTGACTGCGCGGATCGCATCGTCATTGGCCGGGATCACGTAGTCCACATCGTCGGGATCGCAGTTGGTATCGCACATGCCCACGATGGGAATGTCCAGGATCCGTGCTTCCTTGACGGCGATCTTTTCCTTTTTGGGATCCACGACGAACAGTGCGCCGGGCATGCCCTTCATGTTCTTGATCCCGTTCAGGAATTTTTCCAGCTTGGCCATTTCCAAACGAAGCTTCTGCACTTCTTTTTTGGTCAGTGCGTCAAACGTACCGTCGGTCTCCATCTTTTTGATGTCGTTGAGCCGCTTGATACGCATGGAGATGGTCTTATAGTTGGTGAGCATGCCGCCCAGCCATCTCTCGTTGACATAGAACATGTCGCAACGGATCGCTTCGTCGGCGATTGTGGCCTGTGCCTGCTTTTTGGTTCCTACGAACAGGATCGGTTTGTTGGATGCCGCCACACTCTTGATGAAATCGTAGGCTTCTTCCACTTTATGTACGGTCTTCTGGAGATCGATGATATAGATCCCGTTCCGTTCAGTAAAGATATAGGGAGCCATTTTGGGGTTCCATCTTCTGGTCTGGTGTCCAAAGTGGACGCCGGCTTCCAATAATTGTTTCATCGAAATAACTGCCATGTTTGTTTCCTCCCGGTTGTTCCTCCATTTTCGATCCCCCGGCACGAACCTCTCTTGAGGCACCGATGTACCGGCACGAAAATGTGCGTATTTGGAAATCGTATGCGATGGTGCATACCTTAGGTATATTACACTATCGGCCCGGTCTTGGCAAGTATTTTTTCCTGTGCTACAATCAGTAGAACCGTCACATCCAAGGAACGAAAGGCGCGTACGATATGGCCATCCTCCCCAACAACGAAGCAATGATCCGCGAGATCGCCCAGGAGCCGGAGCTCTTCCGCCATGTGCTGGAAAACCGAAAGCATTACACGAAAGGTTTTGTGGAGCTTTTCCGCAAAAAGTCCATCAAACGAATCTATCTGGTGGGAAGCGGTTCCCCTTCTCATCTTTCGGAAACATTGCGGTGCGCGGCCATTTCCATGCTGGGCGTCGAAGCTGCGGCACCCCTGCCTTCTATGTTTCTGAACCACGACAGCTTCAACGCCTCCGGCGTCTATCGTCCGGAAGAAATGCTGCTCATCTGTCCCGTGGAATCCGGCAGGACCAAAGGTCCCATCCTTGCGGCGCAGAAAGCCAGAGAGCTGAAGATCTCTGTCGTCTGCACCACCTTGGACGAAACCGGTACCTTGGCCAGCCTCTCCGATGTGGTGATCAAAAAGCCTTCGGGAGCGGAACAGGCGCCACCTACGACAAAGGGGCACTCCACCGCCCTTTTTATCCTTCTGCTGTGCTTCCTGGAGGCGGCGCGCGAGACCGGGCGCATGTCTGCCGAAGCCTATGCTGCCTACGACGCCGGCTTTCAGCAAATGGCCGGTAACGTGGATGCAAACCGCCTGCAAGTGCAGGAATGGTATCGCAGGCATCAGGATGATGTGATGGCCTCGGAACGCTACTGGTTTTTAGCCTACGGCGCCAACTACGGCACCGCCACGGAAGCGGTGCTGAAATTTATCGAATCCCATCAAAAACCCACCTTTGCCTATGAGCTGGAAGAATTCCTCCATGGGCCCTTGTGCGCCGTTCGTCCCGGGGATGTGGTTTTCTTTCTTGCGGCAGAGGACTGCGAAGAAAAAGAGCGCATGCTGCAGCTTTACCGCGCTATGAAGCCGGACTATCCCCATTGCGCACTGATCCGGGCCTCGAAGGACGCGCCGATTGATGACTGGGACATTCCTTTGGAAAGCTGCGGGCTGCCCTTCCTGAATGCGCTGGAATACTTGATCCCCGTTCAGGTCCTCTCCTACGAGATCGCAGACGCCGCGGGGATCGACGTGACGGTCTGGACGACGCAGAAGATCCGCAGCCAGATGAAGCCCAGCTTCGACCGCTGAACATAAGAAAGGCAATGAGATGAAAGAAGCCATCCTGGCCGTGGACATCGGCGGATCCAAATATATGACCGGTTTGATCCTGCCCGACGGTACGTTGTTGGATAAAAAGCGGTATGTCTGGACGGACTATACCCAGCCGTTGATCCGTGAGCAACTTATTGGCGCCATCCGAAAATTGCTGGAAGCTCATCCGGATCTCCATATCATCGGAGGCGGCATCACCATCCCGGGCCTTGCCGACCCGGAAAGCGGCGTCTGGATAAGTACGGAATTCATGGGAATCAAGAATTATCCTATCGCCAAGGATCTGAATGCGATGTTCGACCTTCCGTTTTTTATTGAGAACGACGGCCGGGCCTGCGTATTGGCCGAGCGGTATTTCGGCGCAGGACAGGACTGTGATGATTTCCTGTACATCACCGTAAGCAACGGCATCGGCGGCGGACTGTTCTTGAATGGAAAGCTCCACCGGGGCACAACCGGCAGCGCCGGCGAGATCGGACAGTGCGTGGTGGTGGAAAACGGACGGATGTCCGGAGACGGGACTGCGGGGACTTTGGAAATGTATGCCGCAGCCGCCGGCCTGGTGCAAAACTACCTGGAGGCCGGCGGGCGGCGGCGCATCGACGGCAAAGAGCCTGACGGCGCGTCGATCGCCGCCCTGGCCGCCGAAGGCGACCCTGCGGCCCTGGAAACCTTCCGTCTGGAAGGCTATTACCTGGGCAAAGCCATCGCCACCCTGCACAATGTGCTCGACCTTAAAAAAGTGATCCTGGGCGGCGGACTGTCCCTGGCCTTCGATCTGTACAAAGATACCCTACTGGAAACAGTCTACACGCAAACCTACAAAAGACCCTATCCAAGCCCGGAGATCCTTGCCACGCCCCTGGGATACGAAGGTGCCCTGTACGGCGCTGCTGCACTGGTGATGACAATCGCTGCTTGCTAATGATCATCAATATAACCCATTTGTTTAACCACTTATGAATAGTGGGGCGCCTTGCGCCTGCGACAAGGCAATGCCGACGTTTGTACGAAACTTATGACATGTAAGTAGTTTTATATTATTTATTTGTTTCTAAATTCAATTATTCAATAAATTTCTTATAGAAGCCTTCCTCAATATACGTTTCCGTAAAACTCTGAATAACAAAGTCTGAATAGTCTCCACCCTTTGAATATGAGATCTCCATCACATCAAAAACTATCCTATTTAGAACATCGTCACTAACATTTATGTTATTCATTGTTAGCTCTTTCAAGACTATTTCGGTGCATCTTACGATATCGTTTTGATCAGCAAATAACATTCATACGCTCCTTACTTCCACAGGTCAATTAGACTGTCGATTTTTATTTTTTGGTTAGTTACTGCTTGGGTTGCGCCACCTGGTCCATATTTCATGAAATCTTTTGTAATTGGCTCTAACCATTCAGCCTCACCCCATTTACCGTTTGGTATTCTGATATCATCTATGATCTGTAAAGTATCAAAAGAGCCTCTTATAGATGCATCATTGGTATGGCAACACTTTCCCGTACAGAAATTATAGATTCTGTGCTTTAAATTCCTTGGGACTAAGGTAGCCCAGGGAACTGTGGATCCGAACATTATTGTACCAGTTCACGTAGTCAGCCAACTCGAGTTTAAGACGATCCAGACTCTCAAAGTTGCGTCCTTGAACGAACTCTGTTTTGAACAGCTTGAATGTGGCTTCTGCCACGGCATTATCGTAGGGACAGCCCTTAAGGCTCAAGGAACGCTGGATGTGAAATGTGTCGAGCACTTCGTCGATGATTCCGTTGTTGAACTCGCCACCACGGTCCGTATGAAACATTTGGATCCGGCCAAGCTCGGCATGTACCGTTGCGAAGGCGTCCATCACAAGGTGAGGATCCTTCCGGGGGCCGGCACTGTATCCAATGATTTCACGATTGAATAGATCGACCAACAAGCAGGTATAGTTCCATTTGTAATTGACTCTTACGTACGTCAGATCACTTACGACGGCATCAAACTCCGGACGATCATTAAACTCCCGGTTGAGCACGTTGGGAATCTCTGCTTCGTTTGGCTCCGACTTTTGAACCTTGTATTTGCTGGTGCTGTATGCCGAATATAAATCGTTCTCCCTCATGATCCGGCTGATTCGTCGGCGAGAAGCGAACACGCCGATCTTGCTGAGCTCGACTTTGATCTTTCGGCTT
>CALLHZ010000083.1 GCA_938009115.1 uncultured Clostridia bacterium | reverse complement strand
CGAAACAACAAGGATCTCGGGGCCCGGCAGCCGAAGATGCTGCGGCATCGGGATGCCGGTATCGGCAAGGCCCAGCTTCGGCAATGCCGTGTCGCTGAAAGTCCATGCGCCGGCTGACGCAGCAGCATCGAAATAGCTTTCTGTCAGCGCGCTGTCATTCACGGACGCCCTGTCCACATCGCCACCCTCCGTACCAGTCGAATCTGCAGAGGAGATCGACGCATAAGAGCCGCTGTCCGTTACACCCAGAAGCATTTCCTCAAAAGCGCGATTGGCTGCCCCGGTCATCACACCATTTGCATTGACCTGGCCACCGAGGATCCGATGATAGGAACCGGCTCCGCCTGTGACGGAGGCATTCAGGGCAAGCATATTTGAAAGATTCAGTGCGCTCATGGGAGCGCTGTTTGTATTGTACTTCCCGATGATCCCGCCGGCATACCCGTCCGACGACGTGTCATACGCCTTTGCATTCCCTGTGGCATATCCATTGATGATGTCCAAGGTAGTGTTTCCCCACATGGAGACTGTGCCGATCAAGCCGCCGACGGCTCTGTAGCCTTCCGCATTGCCCATGGCATAGCAATTTGAAATTTGATTGGTCCCGCCGCCGCCGGCAAAAATCTGTCCGATCAGGCTCCCAAAATCCGTGCCCGCCCCTTCGGCGCCATAAATATCCCCCGCGGTATAGCAGCGGGAGATCACCAGCTCGCCGCCAAAGTTTGCATTGTCTGCATAACCGATCAGCCCGCCGGTCAGTCCGTTATCCGCCAACACGTCCCCGGTCGTATAGCAATTTTCAATCAGAACGGGCGTGCTTTCGCCGAATTCCGCATTATTATAAATCAGGCCAATCAAACCGCCGGTCTGGGTGCTGCCTACGATCCTTCCTGTGGTATGGCAGCCGCGGATCTCGATATCAGCGCCGAAGCTGAATTTCTCGAGACGCCCGACCAGCCCGCCGGTGTTGGCCTGTCCCATCAGATCTGCTCCGGAACTGCAGTTTTCCAAAGTCAACGGCGCATCTGCGATGATCTCGCCCACCAGCCCGCCGGAGTTGGCGTCTGTAGCGGTGACCGTCCCGCCGACCACACTGCAATTGCTCAACACCATATCTGTGGTGGCTTCGATCGAACCGATCAGGGCGCCGATCCGAAACCTTCCGGAGACGGAAGGCTCGCTCAGGACGATATTTTCGACCCTTTGCTGATAGGTCTGGCTCTTCACATAACCGAATAATCCGAAGCTTCCCAGCGCCGCGCTGTTAAAGCTGATTCCGGTCAACGAAACATCGCTGCCGTCAAAATTCCCGGAAAAAGGATTGTCATAGGTGCCGATGGGTACCCAGGTGTGAGCGGAAAAATCGATGGCGGCTCCTTCTGCAACTTTGAAATATTCCCCCGCAAAGCTGTTCTCGTCATACGCGCCGGCACCCCCCGAATTGACAACATAAGCGAGTCCTGCAAAGTCTGCGGCAGTGGAAAGGATATAGGGATCCAACGCCGTCCCATCTGCTTCGTCGTACCAGTCGAAATCAGCATACAACAGATTCCCCGGGTCGGATTCAGCCAGCCAGGTATCGCCTCCCATTCCTGCCATGACCGGAGCGCCGAAAGGTACCGTCATAGCCAGGATCATGCCGGTCATCGTGACCCATGCGATGACCTTTCGCCTTATTGCATCCATCCTCGTTTTCATCCTTATCCTCCTTGTGATCCAATGGCCGGACCGCATCGGTCCGCGGTAAACAGAATTCATATTTTTGACAGCACGCGCTGCAGCTGTTTTTTCTTAACGGGTTTGAGCAGATAGTCAAACAGATCGGCGTCATACGCGCGGACGGACTGGTCGGCGCTTCTGCTCAAGAGCACGATCCTGAGCCCCGGATTGATTTCCCGAAAGTGGTCGGCTATATAACGCCAATCCGTCTCGTCATCATCCCCATCCATTATCACCAGATTGACTTCGCGGCCTATCAGATGCCTTTCAGCGGTCGGAAGAGTTTGAAACACAAACACCTCGTGAGATTCAGCGACCCATCCGAACCACCTTTCCGCCTCGGAAATGCTTTCGGGTTTTCCATACAACATGATTTTCATGTGCTTCTCCAAACAAAACAAGCCGGCGCACATCGCACCGACCTGATCATAACAGACAAGTCTTTACAAAATCTTTACACTCGATACTATCGCAGGAACAGCAATAGACTCACGGCCATAACGGCCATTCCCCCAAGAAGCCCGTAAATAGCCAGATGATGCTCACCGTATTCCCGGGCGGAGGGCAAAAGCTCATCCAAACTAATGTAAACCATAATCCCCGCCACGGACGCAAATATGAATCCGAACATCGCATCGTTAAAATATCGGTACAGGAGAAGATAGCCCACAATGGCGCCAACCGGCTCGGACAATCCCGACAGAAAAGATAGTCTGAAGGCCTTCATCCGGCTTCCCGTCGCGTAGAAAACCGGCACAGCCACGGCAATTCCCTCGGGAATGTTGTGGATCGCGATCGCCACCGCGATAGGGATACCAAGGCTGGGATCGCTGAGGGCCGCCGTAAAAGTCGCAAGCCCCTCAGGAAAATTATGAATAGCGATAGCCAGCGCTGTAAATAGGCCCATACGCATCAGGTTCGCTTTATGTGATTCGCTTTTCCCGTCCATTTCCTCAACAGTATGCACTTCGTGAGGATTGGAAGTGCCCGGAATAGCTTTGTCGATCAAAGCGATGGCAAGAATGCCAAAAAAGAACCCCCCGGCAGTCAGCCAGGCGCCGGTTTTCGCGCCCAGCGCCAATACCAGGGAGGCCTTTGCTTTTGCATAGATCTCCACGAACGAAACATAGATCATCACACCGGCAGAGAAGCCAAGGGCAACGGATAAAAACCGTGTATTGGTCCTGTTTGTAAGCAACGAAAGCGCGCTGCCGATGCCTGTAGCCAGGCCGGCAAACAATGTCAGGGAAAATGCAAACAGTACAACGGAGGAATCCATATCCGGTCTCCTTCCAGACAGAGGCGGGCTACAGCACGGACAGCGACTGATCCAAGCTTGTCCACATATTTATATATAACATATTATTTCCTTGAAAGGCAAAAAATCTCTCAATAGACAATCGTAAAAATTCGATAATGACAATCTCAAATCGCAAGTGTATATTGATCGTATAAATACGATGGAGGTGGCCATGACAAAAAAACTTTACGAAGTCTCTCATTTTGAACCCTGCTGCTATGACAATTTCACAAAAGATGACAGGGAGCTCATACTGAATGTTTCCAAAGCGCTGGGGAATGCGGCTCGATTGGAAATCTACAATTTTCTCATGGAGACGAAGGGCTGCTTTACAGGGCAGATCGTTGAGTTTTTACCGCTGGCACAGTCAACGGTCTCTCAGCATCTGAAAGTGCTGCACGAGGCAGGTGTGATCATCGGGACTGTAGAAGGAAACGCGACCAATTACTGTGTCAACCACGATTTGATGCAACGGTACCACATGCTGATCGGCAAAATGTTGTGAAAAATCAGCGCACCCTGAGGTGCGCTGATTTCGGGATAAATTATCGTATATTTACGATTAAGGAGAATTATTATGACACTGCTGCTGAATGAACTCGCCAGAATATTGGTATTTGTATGGGAAGCCTTGGTCCACGTGTGGCCGTTGCTGTTGATCACGATTCCGGTGGCCGTATTGATCAAGGAAGTGGATGCCTCTTCAAAAATCAGCAGCATATTTCGCAAAAATATTTGGCTCTCCATCGTCATCGCCACGCTGGTTGGCGCAATCGCTCCCTTTTGTTCCTGTGGCGTTATCCCTGTGATATCAGCCATGCTGATCTCCGGCGTCCCACTTGCTCCCGTCATGTCCTTTTGGCTGGCCTCGCCCTCCATGGATCCGGAAATATTTTTTCTAAGCGTCGCATCGCTGGGCTGGCCTCTTGCCACAGCCAGAATGCTGACTACATTCTGCATGAGCATAACCGGAGGCATCATCACGCATTTGCTGTTTCGCAGTGTGGACACATCAAAGTTTTTACTGTTGCAAAAGCAAGAAGAAGCCTCTTGCGGAGAATGCTGCGGCTGCGCATCCCCCCAATCCCGCATACGCTCACTTTTCAAAAATATCTTTGATTCAGCATGGTTTGTCGTAAAATTTCTGCTTATTGCTTATATCCTGGAAGCCTTGATTATTTTTTACGTTCCATCCGATGTCGTTGTGACATTGCTGGGCAAGAATCCATTCTTTTCGGTTTTGCTGGCAACGCTGATAGGGGTGCCGTTCTATACGACCAACCTGTCGGCGCTTGGCCTGATGGGCGGTCTGCTGGCCAAAGGACTCAGCGAAGGCGCCGCACTGGCCTTCCTGGTCGGCGGGGCAACGACAACGATACCTGCCATGGCTGCGGTTTACAAGCTGGTCGACCGAAGGATCTTTTTCGTGTACATCAGTGTGACGCTGCTTTTCGCCATAGCTTCCGGATTTCTCTACACCATCGCGGAAGAGCTTTCCTGGCTGTGATTGATAAAGGCAAGATCATAGGCCAAAGCTGACGGTGAGAATTCTTCTTGACAAACGCCTTAAAAGTCCTCATAATGCCTTTATAAGAAATTATTAGTAATTATATGGATTTTACAAGACCATTAGAACGCAATGGGAGGATTCTCACATGAAAGTCAGCGTATTCAAATCACAAAAAACAAGAGACAGGTTTCGGAGCTATTACCAGGAAGTGCTCGACCGGTTTCCCTTTGAGCAGCACTATATTGAAACGACGCTGGGGCAGACGTTTATGCTGGCGTCAGGAAAGATCACTGATCCGCCGGTCATCATCCTCCACGGGTCCTGCAGCAACAGCGCCTTTTGGTTCCCGGAAATCATGGCGCTATCTGTCAATTACCGCGTCTATGCCATTGATTTGATCGGCGAAGCCGGAAACAGTTCAGAGTACAGACCTGATC
>CALLHZ010000082.1 GCA_938009115.1 uncultured Clostridia bacterium | reverse complement strand
AGATATCCACTCGTGACTGGAGTTCAGACGTGTGCTCTTCCGATCTCTTTTTCGGCATGCCCTTCCCGGTGATGTCCGCGACGATATTATGCGCCACGACCTCGGCGCTCTGCTCTGCATTTTCGACCATCTGAGGAACCGGCATCGACTGATTTTCCGGCAAATGGAAAATGTTGTCCCCCGCCACGTAAATATCGCTGCGGCTTTCTGCCCTGAGGTACTCATCGGTTTGAAGCCTCTTGCGTCCCATCATCTTGAGATCTTTCAGGCGCGATACCACCTCCGCGCCTTCTACGCCCGCTGTCCAGATGACGGTAGAGGTCGGATCGCTGAAGACGGTCTCGCCCTGCTTGAGCTCGATATGATCTGCCGCGACGGCCGCCACACCGGTTTTCAGCTTGACTTCCACGCCCATCTTGCGGAGACGCCGCTCCACTTTGACCGACAGGCGTTCCGGGAACGTGGGGACCACCCGGTCCAGCATGTCCACGTTGACGATCCGCACATCGCTGCGCTCGATTTCATGTTCGGCGCAAAGAGCGGGAACCCATTCGGCCAGTTCGCCAACCATTTCAGCGCCGGTAAAGCCGGCACCCACCACATAAAAAGTGAGCAGCTGCTTGCGAAGCGCTGGATCCTTCTCTGACGCCGCATCCTTAAAAACTTCCACGATATGATGCTTCAGCCAGACGGCGTCATCGTAAGACCAAAGATAATACGCATTCTCTTCGGCTCCGGGGGTGCCAAAGAAAGTAGGTTTGGATCCGCAGGCGACTACGAGGTGATCATAGGGATAATTCGTCACGGTTCCCACAACTGTCTTGTTGTCGTAATCCACGGTCTGGATGTCGTCCAGAGCCACATGGACGCGGCGACCGGCGAAAATCTTCTTGATGCTGATCCGGACGTGATCCTCCGGAACACGGTTGGCAGCCACTTCGTGAAGCTCTGTGAGCATCGTATGGTAAGAATTCCTGTCGATGATCGTGATATCGACATCTTCCTTCTTCAGGCGGCGGTCCAGTTTTTTCGCGGCGAGCACGCCGGCATAACCCGCTCCGATAACAACAATTTTATGGCTCATCTGCAATCTCCTTTGGTCAAAAAGCACAGTTCCTTTGCTTTTTCTTGACAACACTGCTCATATATTCAATAATTTCTTATCGGTCATTCCCTAAGCGTGCTGATTATAAAACATCTGTCCGGCAAAATCCCGTATCCCGGGATACGGAGGTAGAAATGGATACAAAATATATCGAGATCGCGGCCAAATCCACGCTGTTTCGCGGGATCGAAAGAAGCGATATGCCCCATGTCATGGGTTGTCTGGAGTCCAGGATCCTTCACTTCAACAGAAATGAGTACATTGCCCGCATGGGCTCCCCTTTCAGCGGTGTATATATCGTGATGGAGGGAGAAACCGCTATCGTCCGGGAAACTTACGATGGGAGCCGGTCTGTTGTGAACCTGTTTGGCGTGGGCGATGTCTGCGGAGAAGCCATGGCTTTCTGCGGACTCAATCGATGGCCCATGTCCCATCAGGCGCTCACGGATTGCACTGTCCTCGTCGTTCATCCAGAGCGTATCGTCGATGTATGTGAGCGAGCCTGCGTATTCCACAAGACGATCCTTTCCAACATGATTCGGGTCATCGCCCGAAAAGCCTGCGACATGAACCGGAAGATCGAATACCTGATGCTGAAGACCATCAACGGGAAATTGAGCAAATTCCTTCTGGAGCAGAAAGTATTGAACGGATCCTCCACTTTTCACGTGCCCATGAACAAAGAAAAGCTGGCGGACTTTCTCAACGTTTCCCGGCCCTCCATGTCCCGGGAACTTGGCCGCCTGCGGGACGAAGGGATCATCGAATTTCACCGCAACACTTTCCGGATCGTGGACGAAGATAAACTGAGAACGTATCTGGAAATTTAAGAATTTTCGCAAAAGAAAAAGCGGCACCGAACGGTGCCGCTTTTATCGTTCGATCCGGGAGAATCCCTGAAGACGTCCCGGCAGGAAATTCAACGGCTTTTTCAGAAACCTGTTGTAGATCTCCACGGACTGCTCATAGATGTCAAGGCTGCGCCGGAAAATCTCCTGGGATTGTTCCATTTCTTCCGGACCCCTGGCGTTCATGTACCGCTCCCGGCTCGCCGCCAGCTGTATTCGCGCGCCTTCTGTCATATCCCGTTTTTCCTGCAACTCTTTTTTTACGATGCGGAACCACAGAAAGACCAAAGCGGACGTGCTGAAAATACAAATCAAGTGTTCTATCATCATCGTAAAACGGGCCGCCTCCTGACCGCTCTGCTTTCCGAAAGCCTGTATGGACTCCTACAGCATACCGGCTCCGTGCATCAATGGGGGGCGGCCGGCCCCAACGGTAGCCCCAAACGCCCCGAAAAGCAGAGATTTCCTGTCGAAACCCTCTTCGCCGGTAAGAAACCGTTGCCTGGAAAGATGATTGGCGTTATAATTTCTCGTTGGCATCTGTTCGCAAGCAAGGAGGATACCGTTGCCCGGATATCGATCGATTCTCAGAGAAGAATTTAAAGGTTACGATTCAAAAAAACTGTCCAAGGATCTTATGGCAGGCCTCACTGTAGCGGCAGTAGCGCTGCCCCTGGCGCTGGCCTTCGGCATCAGCAGCGGAGCGGACGCTTCAGCAGGGCTGATCACAGCCATTGTCGCGGGTCTTGTCATCACGGCATTCTCCGGCGCGTTTTATCAGATTTCAGGTCCGACCGGCGCCATGGCGGCGGTACTGATCCCCGTTATCGCAAGATATGAGCTTCAGGGCGTATTTGCAGCGACGATGATTGCAGGACTGATCCTGCTGCTTGCCGGCATCTTCCGACTGGGAAAGTTGACCTCTTTCATCCCCGCGCCCGTGATCACGGGATTCACTTCCGGGATCTCTCTTATCATCGCGCTGGGCCAAATCGGCGCTTTTTTGGGGATCGAGACCACAGGCGAAACTGCCCTGGAAAAAATCGCGGGGTATTTCGAGGGCGGAACGGCGCCAAACCTGTATGCCATGGGAATCGGGCTGTTCGTTATTGCGCTGATGCTGTTTTTTCCGAAAAAATGGAATGCCGTGATCCCCGCATCGCTGCTGGGCATCATCGCTGCCACAGCGATCGCGATTTTTGCCGATCTGCCCGTGAATACGATCGGGGAGATCCCGCGAACGCTGCTGCCGGCCGAACGCCTCAAGCTCTCCGGCTTGTCTTTAGACCAGATCGCAGGCCTCATGCCGCCAGCCTTCAGCATCGCGGTGCTGGGTATGATCGAGAGTCTCCTTTGCGGCGCCAGCGCCGGGCGCATGACGGGCAAGCGGCTTGACGGAAATCAGGAGCTCATCGCTCAGGGTCTTGGGAATCTCATTCTGCCCTTTTTCGGCGGGATCCCGGCGACAGCGGCCATCGCCAGAACCAGCGTCGCCATAAAATCCGGCGCCCAGACCCGGCTGACGGGTATTTTCCACGCCGTCGGACTGTTGATCTCCATGCTTCTCCTGGCGCCTGTCATGTCGGCGATCCCCCTCTCCGCCCTGTCTGGTGTACTCCTGGTGACCGCCTGGCGCATGAATGAATGGGCGGCCATTCAATATATCTTCTCCAGGAAATTTAAAGGCGCGATCCTGAAATTCCTGGTCACCATGCTGGCGACGATCCTCTTCGATCTGGCCGTGGCCATTCTGGTCGGCGTGTTCGTCGGATTGGTCCTTCTTGCCATGCGTCTTTCCAAAAATAATGTCAGTCTGGAAATCATCGATGTCGGGCGGGCCGGCCTCACCGACCATGACCTGATCTCCCGTTATAAAAAAACCTGTGTGATCTACATTACAGGACCCGTGATATTCACCAATACACAAAGCATCGAAGATGTCGCCTATATGGTCGATGACCGTTTCGATACCGTGATCTTTTCCATGCGGGGCGCCTCCCACTTGGATGTTTCCGGCGCCCAGGCCATGCTCGATGTGATCGAGGGGTTAAAGAAGAATAAAATGGATGTCATCATTTGCGGCCTTTCCCAGGATGCGAAGAAAATTTTTGACCGGTCCGGGATCACTGAGTTGCTCGGCGAACACAGCTTTTATTGGAGCGTGGACAAAGTGCTGGCCCACAACCGGCCTCACCATTGGCATAATTAGAAGGATAACCATACTAAGGACGGAATCTGAAATGACGCATCAAAACACCAACCCCATTCCCCAGGGCAACTATGTGCCGGCGACCAGAGCCGGTGATCTGATCTGTACTGCCGGTATGACGCCGCGAAAAAACGGTGAATTGGTCCTTGCCGGAAAAGTAAAGATCGATGAGCCGCCGGAAACCTATCGGCAAGCGGTCCGGCAGGCCGCCGCCAACGCGCTGACAGCGGCCGTCAATAGGTTGAAAGAGAATGAACAGCTCGAACAGATCTTGTCTCTTTCGGTCTACATCAATGCGGAAGAAGGCTATACCGCCCATGCCAGGCTTGCAGATCTGGCATCAGAATATTTGTACGAACAATTGGGCGATGCCGGGATCGGCAGCCGTGCGGCTATCGGCGTTCATTCGCTGCCGGGGGATGCCCCGGTGGAGATCCAGCTGATGGCCCTGGTATCAGCCACAGAAGAACGCCCTGAATAATAAATCTTATCAATCATCGTCCCGTGCGCTTGTCGTAATCCTTTCGGATCTTGTCGCTCCAGTCTTCCGGCACAACAGCGCACATACGATATGAAGTGACAGCTTCTCCGACCGCATCAAAGTTGAGGGCTACGCCTTGGCTGTCAGCATGGTAGGTTTGGGCCCGGTCGGCGTTGATCCCAAATCTGCCGGCCGCCTCTACCGCATCGATGTTCGCGCCAAGGAAAATAAATTCCCATCCATACCTTTCCTTTTGCCGTTCGATCTGCGCCCTTACTTTCTCCGCGGAATATTCCCGGCTTGCATTCTCTTCACCGTCTGTGATGATGACGAAAAGCACTTTGTCTGCCCGGTAGCCTTCGGCCGTATGCTTTTGCACGTTTCCGATCTTGCTGATCGTCCTGCCGATAGCGTCCAGCAGCGCCGTCGATCCACCGACGAAATATTCTTTTTCCGTCATGGGGCCCACCGCTCTGATATCGAGCCTGTCGTGGAGCAGCTCATAATTGTTGTCAAACAGTACTGTTGTGATACGGCACTCGCCCTCGACGGCCTTCTGTTTTTCGAGCATGGCGTTGTACCCGCCGATGGTATCACCCTCCAGCCCTGCCATCGAACCACTCTTGTCGAGCACAAACACCAACTCTGTGATTACCTTTTTCATTGCTTTGTCCTCCTATGCAATCTTGTGTCTTTAAGATAGCAAGTCCGGCAAGGCTTGAGGTCGCTTATCAAGCGACAATAAAAGCTCAGAAACCGCCCAGCAAGGGCTGGTCATAATGAAACAGCACCTCGTTGATTTTAAAAATATCATATTCGCCGTTGACGATGAAGTATTCGACGATCACGTCGAACTTCTGGCTGGGAGACAACGCATATCCGGCCCGCTTCAGCAGATCCTCCGTTTCGTTCAGGGACAATTCCAGAGCCACCGCAAGAGCCAATATGGTACGCTTGCCCGGCACGTATCCTTTTCCTGTCCTGATCTTGGAAAACAGCTTGCGATCCAGGTTCGCCCGCTTGTACACCTCTACATCGCTTTTTCCTTTGGCGTCGATCAGACGCAGCAGCATTGCGGAGAAGGGTTCGTCGAGCTCCGGGACAAAATCTGCCAGGCTCCCGCAGGGCGCCGCAGATGCCAGAAGATATTCCTCTTCCACTTGAAGCAGCCGGCGGGGGCTCTTTTCCCGCGCTTCGACATAGTGCTCATCGATATAACTCTGGACAGTTCCCAGCAGCTCCCGGCTCACGGCATAGGAAGTCTTGTCGAAGACTGCAAGATACACATCCAGGTCATGATTTGTCAGGAAATCCCGAATCGCCGACGTCGCCGCCTGCAGGGCCTCCGCTTTAGGGTATCCGTAGATCCCGCTTGATATCAGAGGAAAAGCCACACTTTCGCAGTGGTTGTCCACAGCAAGCCGAAGGGCTTCAGTATAAGCAGAACGCAGGAGCTTCTCACTTTCCTTCCTATGCTCCGGGTGATACACCGGACCCGCCGCATGGATGATAAATCGGGCCGGCAGTCCAAAGCCCGGCGTCATGACGGCCTCTCCGGTCCGGATCGGGGCCAGCTTCCGACAGGCTTCTTCCAATTCCCGCATTCCGGCCGCATGGAATATGGCACCGCAGACACCGCCGCCCATGGCGAGCTCCGTATTCGCCGCATTGACGATGGCGTCTGTTTTCATTTTTGTAATGTCCTGGCGGACAATGGTGTAAGGCATATTTCCCTCCTTGTGAACAGAAAGCCCTGCGATCGTGACGATCACAGGACTTTCGTGGAGCTACTGAGCGGATTCGAACCGCTGACCTGCTGATTACGAATCAGCTGCTCTACCGACTGAGCCACAGTAGCATGTTTCGCGGGAATGCGAACCGGATTACATATTACCACAAGGAGCAAAAGCATGCAACGAAAAATATTTTTCACATTTATGAAAAAAAACGTACTTTTTGCAAAATATGTGATATTGTAATGGCAATGTGAGCCCTATGCTCGAAATTGCGTGAGCACCGGGTTTTTTACAGAACATGCAGAAAGCAGGTAAGAATAATGACAGGTAAAGTTAAGTGGTTCAACAGAGCCAAGGGCTACGGTTTCATCGAAAGAGAAAACGGTGACGACGTATTCGTGCATTTCACAGGATTGACAGGCGTTCCCAAGAGAGACGGCCAGCTGTTCCTCGAAGACGGCGAAGAAGTCAGCTTCGAAATCAGCGACGGCGCCAAGGGACCCCAGGCAACCAACGTCGAATTGATATAGGATCCAAAAGATTATACATATCAGTTACGAAAAAAGACGGCCTTGCAGCCGTCTTTTTTATTATGCCAGTATTTCCAAAAGTTCTTCGGGTTTTTCGATGCAGTAGTCCGGACGGTAGATCCCATCCTTCTGCTCGCCGGTGACACAGATGCTCCAACCGACCAGCACGGATTTGACCCCGGCGTTTCTGGCGCAGAGCACGTCAAACTTGCTGTCGCCCACAAAAATAGCTTCGTGAGGCGCCAACCCCAGCTTGTCCAGGCAAATGAGGCAGGGCTCCGGATTGGGCTTGTGGACCGTCGTATCCTCCGCCGATACTACGGCGTCAAACAAATGGGCGATATCGAATTTATAGAGCCCCTGGGTCGTGGACTCCCAGAGCCGGGAAGTGACGATACCCATAAGATAACCACGGGCTTTGAGCTCGGTGATCAGCTCGGCGATCCCCGGGAACATCTGAATGCTCTCCGTGTAGACTTTTCGCTGATAGTCCCTGTAGGTGTTGACCATTTCCTCCGTGTCCCGATCGGGAAACATTTTGGCCATAGTCAGAGACAGGGGCTCGCCGAAGGAATGGGTAATGTCCTCCAGGGGGCGCTCCGCGCCTTCTGCAGCCCGGAAGGTATGCTGCCAGGACTGAATGATGATATCGTTGGTGTTCATGATGGTGCCGTCAAAATCGAACAGCACTGCTTTGTAAGGATGTTTCACTTGCTTGCCTTTCGTTTCATTGCTTCTTCCACCCGGGCTTTGCAGGCCGCCTGTTCGGCTTCCGCCCGTTCTTTTCGGATCTGCTTTTTCAGCTTTGCCCGCTTCCTGAGCTCAAAAAAGCCCGGCTCCTCCACAGCCGGCGCATAGGTGCTGTTGAAGACGTGGATGCGGCCGCTGTCGTTGAGTCTTTTGATGACGATAAGCATAAAGGGCATGCTCAGGATCCCCAGGGGGCCGAAAATGGAGGCGCCCAGAAAAATGCTCATGAGCATGATCACCGGATGCAGTCCGATGGAATCTCCCACGATCTTGGGCTCCAGGAAATTACGCACGACTGTGACGATCACATAAAGGATAAACAGCTGCACCGCAAAGGTATAGTTTTGATTGATGATCTCGATCAGGACCCAGGGGATCATGATGCCGCCGGTGCCAAGAGCCGGCAGGATGTCGAACATAGCGATCAGAACAGACAAAACCATGGCGTCTTCCACGCCGATGGCCATAAATCCGAAGTACAGCTCTGTCATGGTGACGAACATGATGGCCGCATAGGACGTGATGATTTTTCCAAAGGTCTGGACCACATACTGCTTGGATTCCAGCAGGATGCGCTGATGGTTGTAGGAGAACTGCTCCAGGATGAAATGCTTGATCGAAGGAAAGTCCAGCGACATGAACACGGTGGCTACGATGCAGAACACGGCGCCGATCACGAACTTCGGTATATTGAAGGCCAGGCTCTGGGCCATGAGGATAGCCTGTTGAGATACATACACGATGATCTCCGAGATCTTGCGCAGGATATCGTCGGACAGCCGGTCGATGTATTCCAGACTGTTGGGCGTCAGGCTGTCGGCTTGCTGCTCGTACCAGTTCAAGATGTTTTCGATGGCCGGCTCGATGGAATCCGCGTAATGAGCGGGAATGTTCGTCAGCCAGTTGAACATGGACCACAGCAAGTGGGTAAACGCCCAAGTCGCCAGAATGCTCAGGACCACATAGAATAAGAGGACTACGACCCCGGCCGTTCCTCTTCGCGGCACATTGAAGGAGCATGCCAGATTGTCGATGGGCCTTTTGAGCATAAAGGTGATCAGGGCGGCAACGACAAAGGGTGTGACGGCGTAGATCACGTAACGGAAAGCCACATAGATCGCGGCGAGGATCAGGATGTAGTAGACGGCGTTGATGAGAAACCTGCGCTTTCTGTCCAGGTCTTGATCCATGGTTACTCTCCTCTCTTAAGAGCGTTCAGAGATGCGTGGATAAAGGGATCCAGGTCCCCGTCCATAACGCTTTGCACATTGCCGGTCTCCACACCGGTACGGTGGTCCTTGACCATCGTATAAGGCTGGAAGACATAGGAGCGTATTTGATTTCCCCAGGTGATCTGGCCGTAATCGCCCGTCAATTCGGAGATCATATCCTTGTGCTCCTGCCTGGCCAGTTCGTAGAGCTTGGCGTACAGCATCCGCATGGCGTATTCCTTGTTCTGATGCTGGGAGCGTTCGTTCTGGCAGCTGACCACGATGTTGGTGGGCAGATGGGTGATGCGAATGGCGGAGTCGGTCTTGTTGACGTGCTGACCGCCGGCGCCGGAGGACCGGTAGGTGTCGATCCGAAGGTCGTCGGGGGAGATCTCCACCACAGTATCCTCGGGGAGCTCCGGCGTCACATCCACCGAAGCGAAGGAGGTGTGGCGCCTGCCGGCGGTATCGAAGGGAGAGATCCGCACCAGCCGGTGCACGCCCCGCTCCGTCTTCAGATAACCGTAGGCATAATCTCCCTGGATCAGAAGCGTTACATTTTTGATGCCGCCTTCCGTATCCCGCTGAAAATCGATGTACGAAACCTTGTAACCCTTTCCTTCCGCCCATCGGGTATACATCCGCAGCAGCATTTCCGCCCAGTCCTGGGCGTCCAGACCACCGGAGCCCGGATGAATGGAGAAAATGGCGTTGTTCAGGTCGTACTCCTCGGTCAGCAGGGCTTCCAGTGTAAGAGCCTCTACTTTCTCCAGAAATTGATCGTGAAGGACTTCGGCTTCCTTGGCCAGATCCTCTTCGCCGGATTCTTCCGCCATTTCGATCAGGACTTCCACATCCGACAACAGCCTTTCCGTTTCCTCATATTCGCCCAGCTTGTTCTCCAGGCGTTTTTTTTCCTTCATTACTTTCTGGGCCTGCTGGGGATCATCCCAGAATCCCGGGATCTCCGTCTCAACGGTCAGATCCTGGAGCTTGCTTTCCATACCAGCCTTGTCAAAGAGACTCTCCGAGCTTGATCAGGGCCTCCCGGTCCTGGGGGATGCTGTTTTTTATTGTATCTGTCATCATCATATCGGTACCTCTCGTTCACATGATCTTGTTCGAAATCTCAATTCAGTTCCGGCCACAGCAATTCTTGTATTTCTTACCGCTTCCGCAGGGGCATGGATCGTTTCGACCCGGTATTTTATCAACTTTGACCGGCCGTGGTTTTACCTGCTGAGAAGGCTGCGGCGCCGGCGCCGCACCGTGAAGTCCTCCGCTGACGGTATACACCGGCGATCCGGCCTGAGGCTGGGCCTGGGATCCTTCCTGGAGGGCGGACACGACCTCGTCCTTGCGGCCCGTTCCGCTTCCCAGGATCTCTCTGCGCTGAGCCCGGGTCTGCAGAGTCACATTGAAGCAGAAATGGATCATTTCGTCGTTGATGGATTTGATCATATATTCGAACATGTCGAAGCCTTCGTTGGCATAGGCTGCCGCCGGGTCCTGCTGGCCAAGAGAGCGCAGGCCGATCCCGGTTTTCAGCTGGTCCATGGCGTCGATATGGTCCATCCACTTGTTGTCCACGATGCGCAGCAGGATCATTCGTTCCAGCTCCCGCATCCGATCCGTCCCGATCTCCTCTTCCTTTGCCTGATAGGCAGTCTCAAAGAGCTCCATGATGTCTGAAGCCAGGATCTCCTTGTCCAGCGCCCGGAGCTGCTCCCCCGTGTAGCGGAGCTCCGGCATACCCAGGGATACCGCTTTCAGTTTCCGGTTCAAATCGTTAAAATCCCATTCCTCTGCAAACTTTGAGGTCGCCGCGCAAAAATCCGCCAGCTCCTCGGCATGTTCCCTCATCATGGACAGGATGTGCTCCCGAAGATCTTCTCCCATCAGGACGCTGTTGCGCTGGCTGTATATGATGCTGCGCTGGCGGTTCATTACGTCGTCATACTGAAGGACATATTTACGGATCCCATAGTTCCGTCCTTCCACTTTCTTTTGGGCGTTTTCGATGGATTTGGTCAGAAGGCCCGCCTCGATGGCCTCACCCTCATCCACTCCGAGTTTCCCGATGACGTTCTGGATCTTGTCTCCTCCGAAGAGGCGCATCAGTTCGTCATCCAGTCCGATGAAAAACTGGGTGGAGCCCGGGTCGCCCTGCCGGCCCGAGCGGCCCCGGAGCTGATTGTCGATCCTTCGGGCCTCATGGCGTTCCGTGCCGATGATATGAAGACCGCCCAGCGCCCGCACTTGTTCCTGCTCTCCCTTTCGCTCCTCGGTGAAGCGTTTCAGCAAATCGTGAAAGACGCTTCGGGCTTCCTGAAGAGCCGGATCCTGGAGAGGGACAAAGCTGGAAGCAAAGGAAATGGCTTCTTCTTCGTAGCCCAGCTTTCGCATCTCTTTTTTTGCTTCAAAATCAGGATTGCCGCCCAGAATAATGTCGGTGCCGCGGCCTGCCATGTTCGTGGCGATGGTGACGGCATTCAGTCTTCCGGCTTCGGCGATGATCTCCGCTTCGCGCTGATGCTGTTTGGCGTTCAAAACATTGTGGCGAACACCGCGTTTTTTGAGGAGCTCGCTGATCAGCTCGGATTTTTCAATGGAAATGGTGCCCACAAGAATGGGCTGACCCGTTTCGTGCCGTTCGACGATCTCTTCCACGATGGCGGCCAGTTTTCCCCGCTGGGATGTGTAGATGGAATCCTCGGCATCCTCTCTGGCGATCGGCTTGTTGGTGGGGATCACCACGACCTGCATATTGTAAATGTCCGTGAACTCAAGCTCTTCGGTTTTTGCGGTACCGGTCATGCCTGCCAGTTTCCGGTACATACGGAAGTAGTTCTGGAGAGTGATGGTGGCCAAGGTTTTGGATTCTCTGCGGACCTCGATGCCTTCCTTGGCTTCGATGGCCTGATGCAACCCGTCGCTGTAACGGCGCCCGAACATCAGCCGGCCCGTAAACTCGTCGACGATAACGATCTCGCCTTCTTTTTCTATATAATCCACATCCCGTTTCATCAGGTTGTGGGCTTTGAGGGCGATCTGCACATGGTGGTTGATCTCCATGTTCTCCGGATCCGAAAAGTTCTCGATCCCGAAGTACTTTTCGCACTTCGTGACACCTTCCTCCGTGATGGAAACGGCCTTGTCCTTTTCTTCGACAGTAAAGTCCTCTTCGATCCGCAGGGTGCGGACGAAGCGGTCCGCCATTTTGTACAGATCCGTGGATTTGGCGCCTTGACCCGAAATGATCAGGGGTGTCCGGGCTTCGTCGATGAGGATGGAGTCCACCTCGTCCACGATGGCAAAGTTCAGGGGCCGTTGCATCTGGTCTTCTTTGTAGATGACCATGTTGTCCCGCAGATAATCGAAGCCGAACTCGTTGTTGGTACCGTAGGTGATATCGGCCTGATAAGCCTTCCGTCTTTCTTCCGTGCTGATGCCGTGAACGACGCAGCCCACGGAAAGGCCCAGGAACGAATAGAGTTTGCCCATCCATTCCATGTCCCGCTTGGCCAGATAATCGTTCACCGTGACCACGTGGACGCCCTCTCCGGCCAAAGCGTTGAGGTAGACCGGCAGCGTGGCCACCAGGGTCTTGCCTTCGCCGGTTTTCATCTCGGCGATATTGCCTTCGTGCAAAACGATGCCGCCGATGAGCTGCACCCGGAAGTGTCGCATGCCCAGGCTCCGCTGTGCCGCTTCGCGGCACACGGCGAAAGCCTCCGGCAGGATGTCGTCCAGGCTTTCGCCGCCGGCAAGACGCGCCTTGAACGCCTCGGTCTTGCCGCGGAGTCCTTCGTCGCTCAGCTGTCTGATCTCCGGCTCAAATGCCTCGATCCGGTCGGCGATCTTCTCAATTCTTTTGATCTCCTTGGCGTTCCAGTCGCCAAAGACCTTCTCTAAAAATCCCATAAACTCCCTTTCTCATGCGCTCCCGTCTTCCCCTTACAGGCCGGCGCGGCGGATCCTTTCCATGGCCTCGGTCAACTCTTCGACACTTTTGGTGCAGGCGATCCGGATGTACCCTTCTCCGGCGGCGCCGAAGGCAGTCCCGGGCATCACCAGCACGTGAGCTTTCTCCAGCGCTTTGTACACAAACTCATCCGCGGTGAGACCGGTCTGTTTGATATTGACGAATAAATAGAATGTCCCCATAGGCGGCATCACCGACAAGCGTGGGATGCTGTTGATGACCTCCGCGGTCGCAAAGACCCGTTTCCGGAATTCTTCCATATAGGCCGGCATCAGTTCGTTCCGATGAGCCAGGGCGTACTTCGCGGCCCGCTGGGAAGGCGCCGGCGCCGTAAATACCATAAAATCATTGGTTTTTTGCATGGCATTGGCCAAATGGGCCGGCGCGATATTCCACCCCAGCCGGTAGCCGGTCATCACAAAATTTTTCGAGGTGCTGTTGATGGTGATGGTCCGCTCTCTCATGCCCGGCAGCGATAGGAAGGGCACGAAAGGCTCTTGGTAGCTCATGCTCGTATAGATATCGTCGGAGATCACCAAAAGATCGAACTCCTGGGCAAAAGCGGCGATCTCTTTCATGTCGTCCAGGTTCATGCAGGCGCCGGTGGGATTGCAGGGGGTATTGATGATCAACACCTTTGTCTTGTCCGTGACATATTCTCTGGCCCGGCTGGGATTGAAGCGGAAGCGCTCCTCTTCGTAAGTCGGCACCGGAACGGCTGTGGCCTTGCATAGACGGATCTGCTCGTTGTACACAGGAAAGCAGGGATCCGAAATCAGCACTTCGTCCCCCGGATTCAGGCAGGTGAACAAAGCCAGGAACATCCCCATGTTCGCCGAAGTCACCACAAACACTTCCTCGTCGGTGATGTCTACGCCGTATTCTTCTTTATAGTATTTGACGATCTCCGCGCGAAGCTCGGGGTCGCCGCGAAAAGCAGTATAATGAGTATGGCCGGCCAGAGAGTCCCGGTAGCTGGCCTCGATGATGGGCGCCGGCGTTGTCATGTCCGGGTCGCCGACAGACAGATCGATCACGTCGTCATAGGCCGCCAGCAACTTTTCGGTTTCCCCAAGCATGTTGAATTCCTGCCCCTTGTGCAGTTCTGCGATGAATTTGTCTGTCATTTCTGCCCTCCTATGAATGCTCCGTAAATGGCACGGATGGCCTTCTCGAAGTCCCGGTTCAGCACACCGACGATGATGTTCATCTCGCTGCTTCCCTGATCGATAAGACGGATGTTGATGTCCGCTTCGGCAAGGGCTGTGAACAGCGTGGCCGACACGCCCTTCCGGCTGGACATGCCCTTGCCCACGGTGGCGATCAGGGCAATATCCTCGTTGACCTCCACGTTGTCGGGCTCCAGCTTCTTTTCGATATCCGTCACGATATCCTGCAGACGATCCCCGATCTTCGCATTCGACAGGACCAGCGACATCGTGTCGATGCCGGTGGGCAGATGCTCAAAGCCCAGATCGTAATCCTCCAGGATGCCAAACAGCCTGCGGACAAAGCCCCGGTCCTTGTTCATCATGTGCTTGTAAAGAGCGATGACCGTAAAGTCTTTGCTGCCGGCGATCCCGGTGACGATTTTATCGCTGCCCCGGGGCACGTCGGCCAGGATCGTAGTGCCCGGATGCTCCGCATCGTTGGTGTTTCGGATATTGATCGGGATATTGGTCTCCCGTACCGGGAAGATGGCGTCCTCGTGGAGCACGCTGGCGCCCATATAGGAAAGCTCTCTGAGCTCCTGATAAGTGATGTAGTCGATGGGCTGAGGATCATTGACGATCCTGGGGTCCGCCACCAGGAAGCCGTGGACATCGGTCCAGTTCTCGTAAACACTCGCATGAAGGGCTCTGGCCACCAGAGATCCCGTGATATCCGAGCCGCCCCGGCTGAAGGTTTTGATCCGTCCGTCAGGCATGCTTCCGTAAAAGCCGGGAATGACGGCGCCCTTGTGCCCTTTCAGTTTCCGGACCAGGGACTCGTCAGTTTCCTTCAGAAGGAAGTGGCCACGCTCGTCGAAGAGGATCAAGCCTGCGGCATCCACAAATTCAAAATCCAGGAAGCGGGCCATCAGCAAAGCGTTCAAATATTCGCCGCGGCTGGCGATGTAGTCTGCGCCGGCACCGCCGTTCAAATCGCTGCGAATGATCTCAAACTCTTTATCCAGATCCAGCTGGTCCCGGCCCAGGCCAAGGCTCAGCGCCATGGCGGTAAAGCGGTCGCAGACCACCTGGAACAGCTGGTCCCAGGGAAGATTATGCTCAACATGGGTTTGACACAGATACAAAAGATCTGTCAGCTTCGTGTCGGTCTGGTACCGTTTCCCCGGCGCCGATACGACCACGACGGTCCGGTCGGGATCCGTCTGAACGATGCTTCTGACTTTCTTGAACTGGATCACGTCCGCGACGGAACTGCCACCGAATTTTGCTACTTTCAAACCCATTGAATGCCTCCTAATTGACGGGAGGCCCTGCCCATGGCAGAACCTCCCTTCTTTGCCATTTTACATGGCATATATTATAACATAATCCACTACAGTTGTGCGTCTTTTTTAAGGGCTTCCGCCTTGTCGGTCTTTTCCCAGGGCAACTCGATATCGGTCCTGCCAAGGTGACCGTAAGCCGCTGTCTGACGATAGATCGGCCGCCGCAGATCCAGATCCCGGATGATGGCCGCCGGTCGGAAGTCGAAGTGCTTTTCCACCAGCTCCGCCAGCTTGTCGTCGGGCAGTTTTCCGGTGCCGTGGGTGTCCACGAGAACGGAGATGGGACGGGCGATGCCGATGGCATAGGCCAATTCGATCTCACAGCGATCGGCCAACCCTGCGGCCACCACATTTTTGGCGGCGTGGCGGGCGGCGTAGGAAGCGGAACGATCGACCTTTGTGGGGTCCTTCCCGGAGAATGCGCCGCCCCCATGCCTGGCATAACCACCGTAGGTGTCCACGATGATCTTTCTGCCTGTGAGGCCCGAATCCCCGTGGGGTCCGCCGATGACAAAGCGGCCGGTGGGATTCACATAATATTTTGTCTCATCGTCCAGCAGCGCCGCAGGCACTACGGGACGGATCACTTCGCGAAGAATGTCGCCGCGGATCTGCTCCTGGGTGACGTCGGGATCATGCTGGGCCGACACGACCACGGTGTCCACCCTGACGACCTTGTTGTTCTCGTCGTATTCCACGGTCACCTGAGTTTTCCCGTCGGGTCGAAGATAGGGCAAGGTGCCGTTTTTGCGCACCTCCGTGAGCCGCAGGGCCAGCCGGTGAGCCAGCGAAATAGGCATGGGCATCAGTTCCGGCGTCTCATTGCAGGCATAGCCGAACATCAGGCCCTGGTCCCCCGCGCCGATGGTGTCGAAGCCTTCGTCTTCGGAGAGGGTTCCTTCTTTATATTCCAGCGCCCGGTCCACGCCCAGAGCGATATCTGCCGACTGCTGATGAATGGACACGATCACGCCGCAGGAAAAGCTGTCGAAGCCGTATTCGGATTTCGTATAGCCCACTTCCCGGATCACATCCCGGGCCACCTGCTGAAAATCAATAAACCCTTCCGTGGTCAGCTCGCCCATCACCTGGCACAGGCCTGTGGTGACTGTGGTCTCGCAAGCGACGCGGCTGTTCGGATCCTGAGCAAGGGCAGCGTCCAGGATCGCGTCGGATATCTGGTCGCACAGCTTGTCGGGATGACCTTCCGTAACGGATTCCGATGTAAACAGTTTTTTTGCCATTATGTATTCCTCCTTTTCGTTGCCTATTGAAAAACCTCTTCGCAAAGAAGAGGTCGTACGCAGATACATTCCTCATCTTTCAGATCTCTCTGTAGGACTTAGCACCTTGTCGTCGCGGTGTCGCTGCGCGATCCGCCGATTCCAGGTTGCCGGGCTTCACAGGGCCTATTCCCTCTGCCACTCTTGATGAGCATATGAAGTTGTGAAATCAAGATATCATCATGGCACAGTTTTGTCAAGCATCTCCGCCGATGTTCAGTTGCCCCCGCCGCCGACTCGTGTTACCATATAAGCGTGTTTATTCTGCAGCGGAAACAGGAGGGGATATGGATATCAGAAAAGAAGTCGGCGCCGTTGAGCAGGAAGTCATCCAGCTTCGAAGGGATTTTCACAGGCATCCGGAACTGGGGTTTCGGGAATTCCGCACGGCCGGGATCATCCGTGATTATCTGGAGGCCCTGAACCTGGACGAAGTCCTTTCCTGTAGCGGCACCGGCGTGATCGGCATCCTTCGGGGCGGAATATCCGGCAAAACCGTGATGCTGCGGGCCGATATCGATGCGCTTCCTCTTACAGAGGACAGCGGCGAGCCTTTTTCTTCGGAAACACCCGGCGTCGCCCATGCCTGTGGCCACGACGGCCATACGGCAATGCTCCTTGGCGAAGCAAAAATCTGGGCCGCTCACAGAGACGAGATTCCCGGAACCCTTGTCTTTCTCTTCCAGCCCAACGAAGAAGACGCAGGCGCCCAGGTGATGATCGACGACGGCGCCTTGAAAATGGCCGGAAATCCGGAGGCGGTTTTTGGCTGCCACCTGAAGCACAACTCGCCCATCGGGACCATCAGCATGGTTCCGGGACCAATGATGGCATCCAGCTATTATTTCAAAGTCAGGATCAACGGAAAAGGCGGTCACGGCGGCTACCCGCACCTGTGTATCAGTCCGATTTCCGCGGCCGCCCATGTGATATCGGCCATCGACACCTTCAACAGCCTGGAGCAGAGCGTCTTTCGCCCCACGGTCATCACCACGGGCATGATCCATGCCGGCGAAAAAGACATCGTCGTCCCCGACAGTCTGGAAATGCAGGGTTCGATTCGCTGTCTGCACTTTGAGCACGAAAAGGTCCACGCCCGGTTCCGGGAGCTGGTGGCCAAATCCTGCGACCTGTGCCGCTGCACCTGCAACATCGAGCTGAAGTGCGGAAATTCGCTGCTGGCCAACGACGAGGGGCTCTTCGAAATGGCAAAAAAAGCTGCCGGTGAAGTGGTTGGCTCCGAGCGGGTCCTGACCCGGGACGTGGCCGTGATGGGCGGCGACGATTTCGCGGAGTTCTCCCTGCGGATCCCCGGCATGTATTATTTTGTCGGGATGGGCGATCCGGCCAAGGGCACCGACGTGCCCAATCACAACGCAAAATTCCGGCTCAATGAGGACGCCCTGGCCATCGGTATGGAAATGCAGATGAGACTGGTCACGGATTATTTAAATATGCAAGCTTAATGTGAGAAAGAGTGCAGGTGAACATCAAATGGATATCATAAAAGAAATCAACGGGATCAGGCAGGAGGTCATCGAGCTCCGGAGGGATCTCCACAGACATCCGGAGCTGGGATTCAAGGAATTCCGCACTGCCGGCATCGTCAAAAACTATCTGGAGGCGCTGGGGCTGGACGAAGTCCATACCTGCAGCGCTACCGGTGTGATCGGCATCCTGAAGGGCGGAAGGCCGGGCAAACGGGTCATCCTCCGGGCGGACATCGACGCCCTGCCCATCCAGGAAGAAAGCGGCGAGCCCTTCGCCTCGGAAACGCCCGGTATCGCTCACGCCTGCGGCCACGACGGCCATACAGCCATGCTTTTAGGCACAGCAAAGATCTGGGCTGCTCATCGGGAGGAGATCCCCGGCACGCTGGTCTTTCTGTTTCAACCCAACGAAGAGGACGCCGGCGCCCAGATCATGATCGATGAGGGCGCCATGGAGATAACAGGCAAGCCCGACGCCATTTTCGGCTATCACCTCTGGGCAAATTTCTCCCTTGGAAAAATCGGCGTCCATGCCGGTCCCACCATGGCTTCCAGCTACTATTTCAAAGTGAAGATCCACGGCAAGGGCGGTCACGGCGGCGAGCCTCACGGCGCCATCAATCCCATCGACGCAGCCACCTACGTGCTGTCGGCCATCAAAAGCTTCCATACCCTGGAGCAGGACGTCTTCCAGCCCACGGTCATCACCTGCTGTATGATCCACGCCGGACAAAAGGAGATCATAGTGCCCGACGATCTGGAAATGGAGGGCTCCATCCGCTGCCTGCACCAGGGACACGAAGCGGTCCACGCCCGTTTCCGGGAAATGGTGGAGCAGGCCTGCAGGCTGTGCCGCTGCAGCTGCGAAATCGAGTTGAAATGCGGCAATTCCCTGCTCCATAACGATGAAGAATTGACGGCGCTGGCCCTGCGGACGGCAGAGGAGCTCGTGGGACCGGAGAATGTGGTGACCAAGAATGTCGCCATGATGGGTGGAGACGATTTCGCTGAATTCCTGCAGTACGGTCCCGGCTTCTATTTCTTTATCGGAATGGGCGATGCGGCCAAGGGGACCGACGCCCACCATCACAATGCCAAATTCAAAGTCCACGAAGACGCCCTGTTCATCGGTATGGAAATGCAGATGAACCTGGTCATGAACTATCTGATTCAATAAGCTTATCGCCTATTTATAATGAACTTTCGGAGGTACAATCTATGGACGCAAAAAAGATCCGCCTGGATGTAACGGCCCTGGCCGTCAGCTTCGTCCTTCTGAGCATTCTGGTAGTGGCCAGCATCGTTGCGCCCGCTGCCACCACTGATACGTTGAACGGCATCCGGGTGTGGATCTGCAGCGCCCTTGGATTCTATTTTCTGCTTATCATCATCCTGTGCCTGGCCATGGTCATCTGGTTCGGGGCCTCCAAATACGGCTGCATCCGGCTGGGAAAAGAAAAACCCGCCTACAGCACCTACGGCTGGGCGGCCATGATCTTCTGCGCCAGCATGGGCACCAGCATCCTGTACTGGTCAGCCATCGAATGGGTCTACTACATCCAGTGGCCTCCCTTCGGCTATGAAGCCTTGTCTTCGGAAGCCCTTGAGATCGCCGTGCCCTACAGCTTTTTCCACTGGGGCTTTCCGGCCTGGAGCGTCTATGCCGCCGGGACCATTCCCCTGGCTTACCGGTATTACGTGCGAAAGAAGGAAGGCCTCACGCTGCAGGCTGTCTGCAGCGGCGTCATCCCCGGCAGCACCGAAGGGCTGCTCAGCCGGGTCATCAACATCGTGTTCATCGTCGGCATCCTGGGCGGACTGACCATCACCTATGGTACCGGCATCCCCATGCTGGCCAACAACCTGGCCAACTCCATCGGCACCAGCGAGACCTTTATGGCCTACGCCCTGCTGATCGGCCTCACGACCCTCACCTTCGCCACCAGCACCTACATCGGCATTGAAAAAGGCATGCAGAACCTTTCCCGTATGACCACCTGGTTTTCCCTGGCGCTGTGCCTGATCTTCCTGATGGGCTCTCCGCTGTTTTCCCTGTCGAACACCTTCCAATCCCTGGGGATCATGGCCGACAAGTTTGCCATTATGCTCACCTATCTGGACCCCATCCGGGGCGGCGGATTCCCCCAGGACTGGACCGTATTCTACTGGGCCTGGTGGGTCGGACTGGCTCCCTGGATGTGGATCTTTATCGCCAAGATCTCCAAAGGCAGGACTGTGCGTTCCGTGGTGGGCGGCGTGGTCGTGGCCGGCTCCATCGGCTCGTTCCTCTTCTTCGGGACGATCTCCAATTATGGTCTCCACGCCCATATCAGCGGCGCCATCGACATCGTGCAAACCATGGCCGATCAGGGCGTCAGCCAGATCATATCCGAGCTTTCCCTTTCCCTGCCCCTGGGCAGAGCCGTGCTGGCCCTGTGGTTCATTTCCGGATTCCTGCTTCTGGTGACCACCATGGACTCGGCCACCTATACACTGGCAGAAGCCTCGACCATCGGCTTAAAAGTCGGGGAAGACCCCTCCAGAAACCTGCGCCTGTTCTGGGCCGTGATGCTGGCCGTGGCGCCTCTCTGCCTGCTCTACGCCGGGCAGAGCATCCCCGGCGGCACGCCGCTGGGCGGGCTCCAGGCTATGCTGATCATCACCGCGGTGCCCGTTTCCGTGACGATCCTCTTCGCCATGGTCGCAGCCTACCGCTGGTTCACCGAGGACTTCGGCCGCTATACCAAAGAAGAGATCCTGGCCGGCGCGGAGCCGGCGAGCTTACGCGTCGAAGAATAGCGTTTATATGCTCAATCCCACAAAAATACCCGCCACAAGGCGGGTATTTATTGTTCATTGTTATCGGCAAAAAGCCATGGCGGTAGACAGGTAAACCCGATAGCTTTCTTCCAGAGCGTTGGGGTCCAGACTCTCTTCTTTCGAGTGGGCAAGGGTCAGATCGCCGGGGCCATAAACGACCACAGGAATTTTGCCGTAATATCCAAAGAGCCCCGCATCAGTCCAGCAGGGGCAGCCCGTCAGCCGGGCGGGCTTGCCGGATACGGCTTCCAGGCTCGTCTTCAGGATCTGAACCAGAGGCTCGTCTTCCTTTTGCTCCATGCCCTGATGAACATAGCCGCTCTTCATGACACTGCTGTCCAGTACCTTTAGCGTGCAGCGAAAGTCCGGATCTTTGCGGGACAGGTCCTCCACGATATCCGAAAGTTCCCGGTACATGCTCTCGTAAGTTTCCAGCCCCGGTATAAAGCGGCGGTCCATCTGGACGACACATTCTCCTGCCACGGTGGACAGCTGGGTGCCGCCCCGGATGACGCCGATGTTCAGCGTCGGGCAGCCCATAAAGGGATGGCATCGTTCTTTGAGCCGGGGTGCCAGCTGGTCCTGAAGGACCTGGATCAGCCGGGTCGCTTTCAGGATCGCATTGACCCCTTCGTCCTGCCGCCCGCCGTGGACAGTCTTTCCGTGGAGGATGAACTCAAACCACTCCAGCCCTTTCTGGGCAATGGCGATGGCATCCCGCCCCATGGCCTCCCCGACGATGACAGCATCGGCGCAAAGACCGCTTTCCAGCAGGGCGATAGTGCCGATGCTGCCTTCTTCCTCGTCGGCGACAGCAGAAAAGAGCAGATCTCCGGAAAGAGAGGTT
>CALLHZ010000081.1 GCA_938009115.1 uncultured Clostridia bacterium | reverse complement strand
CGTATTGAGGGTGACATAAACGCGCGCACCGTGCCCGCGGCAAAAGGCCACGACCTCCGGCAGCTCTTCGCTGCGGAAGTTGTGGGCGCCCTGTCTGGCGTTGAAGCCCTGCAGGCCCAGATAGACGGCATCCGCCCCGGCGCCGAAGGCCGCCTCCAGCTGCTGCCGGCTGCCGGCGGGCGCGAGGATCTCAGGCATCCATTCCATCTCGCTCTCGCTAATACTTGCTCAACAGGCCGTCATCGATGGGAATGATACAACCGTTGACGCCATTGGCCTTTTCCGAACAGAGGAACACCATCACCTCGGCCACTTCCTCGGTGGAAAGAGCCTTGTTGCGCATGTGCTTGGTCTGGATCTCATCCCAGGTGCCCCGTTGCTTGTCGATATCCAGCATGGGCGTGTCGATAACGCCGGGAGCTACTGCCAGGACGCGGATCCCATAAGGCGCCAGCTCCAGGGCAGCGGATTTTGTCATCGTTGCGATCGCGCCCTTGCTGGCGTGATAATGAAGGATCTTGGGACTGGCTACTTCGTAAAAAACGCTGGACATATTCATGATGACGCCCTTGATCCCCAGCTCGATCATTTTTTTCGCCGCTTCCTGCATGCCGAAAAAGCAGCCGTATTGGTTGACTTTGATCACTTCATCATACTGCTCCGTCGTCATATCGATAAAAGGAATGCTGGTGCAGATCCCTGCATTGTTGACCATCGCGTCGAGACGTCCCCAGCGGGACACTGTTTGACTGATCATGGACTGCACTTGCGCCCGGTCGGCCACATCGCCCTGAAGGATCATCAGGTCGTCGCATCCGGCTTCTGCCTCCAGTTCCCGGAGCTTTTCCATCCTCCGGCCGGTAGCCATGACTTTATAGCCGTGCTCTAAAAACTTCAGGACGCATCCTTTCCCGATCCCTGTGGCGCCCCCGGTGACGATGGCGACTTTTTGCTCTGTTTTCATATCGATCTCTCCTTTGCGTTCACTGTGTTTCTGCTAATACATCACGTCTCCGCCGTTCACCTCGATCACCTGTCCCGTCATGAAAGACGATTCCTCCGCAAGCGCAAAGCGGACGATCGGCGCGATATCCTCGGGCTCGCCGATTTTTCCCAGCGGGATATCCGAGCGGATCAGGTCCCTGGAGATCGGCATTTCATCCAGGATCCTGGTTTCCACGAACCCGGGGGATATGGCGTTGACCCGGATCCCCTTCGATGCGAACAGCTTAGCAAAGGTGACGGTCATGTTGTTGATGGCTGCTTTGGAAGTGCCGTAAGGCATGCTCACGAAGGCTCCGCCGGTCTTTCCCGCGCCGGAGGAGATATTGACGATGCTGCCGCCCGGCGAGGTCATTTTCTCCAGGGCGTGGCGGGTGCAGAAATAGGTGCCTTTTACATTGACGGCAAACATCAGGTCCCAGTGCTCCTCTTTCAGGTCCTTATACAAAACATAGGGACATACTGCGGCATTGTTCACCAGATAATCGATGACACCCAGAGAACCGAAAGCCTGGATGACTTCCTCTTCGTTTGATACGTCAAAGGGCAGCGGAACGATATCCAAAGAGCGCTCCCGGGCTTCGTTCAGCAATTCTTCGAGACTCTCCCGGCTGCGACCGTTGGCATAGACTTTGGCGCCGGCCGAGGCCAGCTCCAGGGCGATGGCTTTTCCGATCCCCTTGGCCGCGCCGGTGACGACCGCGACTTTTCCTTTCATTGACAACCTCCTGAAATGTTGCTGCTTTGCTGTAACATTCGGGCATTTCGCCTTGGAATCCAGTGTAACATCCTTTCCCCCGGACCGTCAATCGATGGACTTTTGCAAACCGGGCCGCCCTGTGTTATGATACGTGGCGAAGAAAGGATACGAATATGAAACGACCGGAACTGCTGGCGCCTGCAGGTGATATGGAAGGCGCCCTAACAGCCTTGAAATACGGCGCGGACGCCCTCTTCTGCGGCGGGCCGATGCTCCAGCTTCGGGCCGACACGGCAGGCATGGACGAAGAAACGCTGTCCCTCGTAGCCCGGGAGGCCCACGCAAGGAATAAAAAACTCTATGTGACGGTGAACAGCTTCGTTTACAACGGGGAGCTCCCCATCCTGACAGATTATGCGACGCGGCTTCGGGACCTTGGCGCCGACGCGTTGATCGTCTCCGATATCGGCGCGCTGGCGCAGATCAGCGAGACCGTTCCCGATATGCCGCTTCATCTGAGCACCCAGGCAAACTGCATGAACTGGAAAGCTGCCCGGGTTTATTATGACCTTGGCGTGCGGCGCATCGTCCTGGCCAGAGAGCTTTCCCTATCCCAAATCGCCGAGATCCGTGACCACGTGCCGGAAGACCTGGAACTGGAGGCTTTCGTCCACGGCGCCATGTGCATGGCCTATTCCGGACGCTGCCTGATCAGCTCTTATCTTACGGGCCGCAGCGCCAATCGCGGAGACTGCACGCAATCCTGCCGCTGGAATTACCATCTGACGGAAGAGAAGCGGCCGGGTGAATATTTCCCCGTATTTGAAGATGAAAGCGGAACAGCCATTCTCAGCTCCAAAGAGCTGTGCTGCATCTCCTTCCTGGACCGGCTTCGGGACGCCGGTGTTTCCTGCTTCAAGATCGAAGGACGCATGCGCACGCCCTATTCCGTCGGCATCACCGTCAACGCCTACCGCATGGCCCTTGACGGGACCGCTTCCGAAGCAGAACTGCAGAGAGAACTGAATACTGTCAGCCACCGCCCTTATTGCAGCGGTTTCTATCTGGCGGAGCCTGAAGCCCTCGCGCCGGACACGGCCGGCTATGTCAGGGAATGGCTTTTTGTGGCGGCCGCGGCCGAAGACAGCGCTCCCGGCGCAGCCCTCGTGCGGACGCGAAACCGTTTCCTGGTCGGAGATATTCTGGAAGTCGTCTCCCCGGGGAAAACCGGCAGATCGTTCAAGATCGGACAGATCCGTGACGAAGGCGGAAACGACCTGTCTGTTTCGAACACGCCCATGCGTCTGCTGACCATCGACTGCCCCTTTGAAGTCCAGGCGGGGGACCTGTTCCGAAAACCTTTGGCCTGATGGAGTGTAGGTTTGTCAAACATATGTTACACCGTCCACCCAATAATCCATGAGGGTATCCAAGGGAGATTTCCAGCCAAGGGGCCTCATGGGGAAACGGTTGTATCGGTAGTTGTGCCGGTAGAGCTGTAATTGAAAGTCAGCAAGGCTGTAAAAGGTGGTGATGGCATAAAAGTATTCGTTGTCTTTGCGGTGTGAGCGTTCTACTTTGCCATTGTGCCTTGGCGTGAAGGGGCGGATCATCTTGTGCCGGATGCCCAGATCCCTGAGAGTCACCTGAAACAATGTAGGTTTGGGCTCGCGGGTTTTCGAGAACCGGTTGGTGAACTCAAACCCATTGTCGGTCTGGACGCATTCCACGGGGAAGTTGAAGTGGCTGAGCATATGCTTCAGAAATACGGTGGAGGAGTAGGTGCTGATCTCCTCAAAGGCTTCCACATAGCGATACCGGGAGAACTCGTCGATGGCGGTGTATTGGTAAAGCTTACTGTTTTGAACCTGGCCCACCAGACAGGCAGCGGGAACATGCTTCACATCGATCTGAACTCTCTGCCCGGGACGAGTCATCTGCTCGTAAGGCTTGGGTTTCCGCTTAGGGTTTGGGGGTTTAACGGGCATGATCCCTTCCCGTCGCAAAACCCTGTAGAGGCTGGTGACATGGCGGTCATACCCCCTCTGCCTCAGCTTGACCCAGAAGACGACCAGCCCCAGGTGAGCATTCCGGCGTCGCATGTCATGGATCAGTTTCAACTCTGCCTGTGTATGCTGCCGCTTATGCCCATGAGGACGCCTGGAGCGCTCCCGCAAGGACTCCAGAGAGCCGTCATAGCGGCGTAACCAGCGATAGATGTACTGCCGATTGGTGCGATAACGAACAGCTGCATCGGTGACCCCATGCTTCTTGGCATAGGCCAATAAAGATAGACGATACCTCATATCCTGTGTTACACTTGCCATACGGAAAACTCCTTTTTGTGTCTTTTTTGTGTGGTAACAAAACTCTAACACAACTTGGATGTTTTCCGTTCTATTTTTTATTCAGGTGTAACACATGTATTGTAATCCTACATTCCGAAAACCTTTGGCCTGATGGAGTCTATTGTTTGTCCGTGAAATTTGTTATATAATCTACAACTGACGAAAACGTTATTTTTGTTACAGAATGAAAGCGAGAGTTGTCATGAACGCATTGAACGATTTTTCCCGTTTGGATCCTTCGGTTTTCCTGAAAGCCAAAGAGGCTTACGGGACCCCCGCATACCTGTATGATGAAGCCCTCATCGTCGAACGTTGCAAGGCTGTTTTAAGCATGCCCAACGCCTATGGACTGAATGTCCGGTATGCTATGAAGGCAAACTCCAACCGGACGATCCTTCAGATCGTGGACCGGGAAGGTCTCCTGATCGACGCCAGTTCCCTGAACGAAGCCAAGAGAGCTGTCCTGGCCGGGATCGCCCCCGCCAAGATCTTCTTGACCACACAAGAAGTTCCCTTGGGAGAAGAAAGAAAAGATCTGGAAGAATTGATGAAAAAAGGCCTGAAGTATAATGTCTGCTCTGTGCGGCAATTGGAGCTGATCGCGGACTTCGCCAGGGAAAACGGCATCACGCTCTCCATGCGCATCCACCCGGGCATCGGCTCCGGCGAAAGCGCCACCCGCAACACCGGCGACAAATATTCCTGCTTCGGCGTGCACCGTTCGGATCTGCCCGCCGCCCTGGCGTATGCCAAGGAGAAAGGCGTCCGCTTCACAGAAGTCCACGTCCACATCGGCTCCGGCGGCGATCCGGAGATCTGGAGAAGCAACATCGACCTGGAGCTGGGCATCGTGGAGGAATCCTTCCCCGACTGCGAAACCATCAGCTTCGGCGGCGGATTGAAAGAAGCCCGCATGCCGGGAGAGATCTATGCGGATATCGAATATCTGGGCAGCTACGCCAAGGATCGCATCGAAGCGTTTTACCAAAGAAACGGCCGGAAGATGAAAATGGAGATCGAACCGGGCACATTCATCGTGGCCAACGCAGGGTATGCCGTTACGGAGGTCCTGGACAAAAAGACCACCGGCGACGACGGATTCAATTTTATCGTGGTAAACGGCGGGATGGAGATCAATGCCCGGCCGACGATGTACGGATCCCAGCATCCCTTCTACGTCATTTCGAAGGACGGCAAGCTCCTGTCGACAGAGTTCGATCTGGAAGATACCGGCTATGAAGCCATCATTGTGGGACGCTGCTGCGAAAGCGGAGATTCCCAGTGTCTGGACAGCCAGCACAACATCATCGAACGGAAAATGGCCGAGCCCGAGCTCGGCGATTTGGTCGTGATCGGCGGCGTGGGCGGATATTGCTCCTCCATGACGCCCTTCAATTACAATTCCCACATCCAGATCCCGGAGATCCTGGCTGCCACCGACGGCACTGTGCGGCTGATCCGCAAGGCTCAGACCCTGGAGCAGGTCGTCGAGAACGAACTGTAGTATATCAATGAAAAAGCTGCGGAAAAAATGTTTTCCGCAGCTTTTTTGTTTTCTTTGGCGTCTTTACAGGCTGACGTAGCGAAAACTGATCGCTGTGTCATAAAAACGTTTCAGCGCCTGGCGCCTTTTAAAGGGCTGAATGATGTCGATGGCGATCCCATGGAAAGCCTCCCAGGTCAATACCCAGCCCCCGATCAGCAGACTTTCCATCAGGACGGAAGATATGATGGCGTCGCTGCTGCGTCCGCTCAATACCGTATACAGCAACAGCAGTGTAAATGCAATAAGCAGCAGGATCCCCGAATTCAGTACGATCCGCTTGGTCTCTTTCTTTTCCCAGCAGATCAGGGCGTTATAGAAATTCTTGAAGCTGGTTCGGATGGTCTCCTCCTGTTGGGGGTCCGCCGCGCCGTTCTCCAGGTAGAACTGGATCTCCAGCTCCTCTTTAAAAGGAATGTCCTCCGAACACTCCTCCAGAAATGCTGCCAGTTCCGGATGCATATCCCGCTTTTTGAACACTGCGTTGTCCCATTCATGGAAAAACTCCAGGTAGTGGTTCAGAGATACTTCAATGACGATCCTGCCATTCTCCGGATTTCGTTTAAATGTCGTTTCATAATTCTTTTTCATAATGGATTCCCCGGGGCGCTGTGACCCTTTTTATACGTTGAACAAGAAGTGCATCACATCGCCGTCCTTGACGATGTATTCTTTGCCCTCGCTGCGGACCAGGCCTTTTTCTTTTGCCGCTGCAATATTGCCTCCGCTCTCGATGAGCTTGTCGTATGCGATCGTTTCGGCGCGGATGAATCCCTTTTCGAAATCCGAATGGATCTTCCCCGCCGCCTGGGGCGCTTTCGTGCCCCGCCTGACGGTCCAGGCCCTGACCTCCGGTTCGCCTGCGGTCAGGAAGGAGATCAGGTCCAGCAGTTTATAGGAAGCCTTGATCAACTGTTCCAGCCCGGACTGTGCGATGCCCAGTTCTTCCAGAAACATTTGCTTTTCTTCGTCCTCCAGCTCCGCGATCTCGGCTTCCACCTTTGCCGAGATCACCACCACCTCCGAACCCTCACCGGCTGCAAATTCTTCGACCTGGCGGACAAAAGGATTTTCGCCTGCCAAAGCGACCTGGTCTTCAGCCACGT
>CALLHZ010000080.1 GCA_938009115.1 uncultured Clostridia bacterium | reverse complement strand
CCGACGGATGCGTGCGGCGAGCGGATTCTGTATGAGAGAAAGTTCGATGTGGTCCCTGATTTTATCGCAAATATGGGCGCCATACGCTTTTTTGACCGGGTCGGATTTGCGCTCATCGATTTCACAGCGGAGGCGGTCGTGACGGATATCGACCGGATCGCCCGCAAAAATGTGAAAAAAATCTTTGAGGAAAACCGGAGGACCGGCGAATATCAAAGAGATATCGCCAAGCGGTTGTTCGCGCCTACGATACAAGATGAACCGGATTTTAACGGAGATTATCTATAGGATCCAGGAAAGGAGACAGGGGATGTGCGGAAGGCATGCCGGCGGCGGCCGGAAAAATCTGATCAGACTTCTGATCATCGGAGTGCTGATCGCTTTGTGCCGGGAGAAAAAGAAAAGCGGACATAGTGTCCGCGGTATGAAAGGCTCGTACAAAACTGACGGGTGGGGGTACACTGATTGGGGCGCGTTGTAGCTTCAATAAGTATGGTACCCCAGATTGTAGGAGATCAGACTTTTCACTGAGACCAGTTCTGATATGATCTGCTTGCGCTCTTCCTCGCTGATAAAGGGCGTCAGCACGACGCTCATGCCGGCCACCGCCCGCTTGGTATGGTCTTTGATGGCTACACCCAGGCAGCGGATGTTTTCCATGTATTCGTTGTCCTCGTAAGTATAGCCGTTTTGTTGGAGCGTGCGCAGATGCTCAAACAGAGCGGCTTTATCTGTATAGGTGTTCTTTGTCAGCGGCAGAAGCGGGATCCGGTCCAGGGTACTGCGAAGCTCATCGTCTTCCATTTCGCAGAGAAAGGCCTTTCCCAAACTGCTTGCATAAGCCGGAAAATTGATATTGGACGGGAAGAAAAGGTAAGAAGTTCCCGGCGCGCTGCCCGGACTGTGGGCCGAAAGCACGATCACTCGGTCTGGCGCACGATAGACGCCTACATTTACCTGCAGGTTCCATTTCCTGGAAATTTGAAGAGCCTGGGCGTCCATCATCTGGATAAAAGGATATTTTCTTCGGTAACCAAGACCGATCTCCACCGGCTTCAGCCCAATGCTGTAAAACCCTGTGACGGGATCTTTTTCCAGGTAATCTCTGGCCACAAAGGTGTTGAGCGTTGCATAAAGCGTGGTGCGGTTGACATTGAGCAGCTTTCCCAACTCGGCGGCGCTCAGGGGCTTGCCTGCCTTTTCCAGGGCATCGATCAGCTCCAGGGCCCGATCCAGGGATTTCAATATGGTTTGATTGTTCTCTTCCATTGGATCCTTTTCTCCCGAAAGGCCTTGACATATAGGGCCATTGATATGATAATATATGACATAGTGTCATTATAGATGACAAAACTTCATTTCGCAACATTTTTTCAGAAATTTCCAAAATTTCTGAGCCGGTGTAAAAGGAGGACGAATTTGAAAAAGCTTGTGATTTACAAAAACAGATGCAAAGCATGCGGATTTTGTATTGATCAATGTCCCAAGGACGCTCTGAGTTTCGGAGAAGAATTCAATGACAGTGGTTACGCCGCCGTTGTGTCGGACGAGAATCTTTGCATTAAATGCGGGACGTGCTATCGCGTATGCCCCGACAGCGTATTTGAACTGATCGAAGAATAGGAGGTAACGTTTTGAGAATATTGATGAAGGGAAACGATGCCGTCTCGGAAGCTGCAATCAGAGCGGGCTGCAGGTTTTTCAGCGGATATCCGATCACACCCCAAAGCGAAATCGTCGAATACATGTCCTGGAGACTGGACGAAGTCGGCGGATCTTTTGTACAGAGCGAATCGGAACTGTCGGGCATATCCATGATCTACGGCGCTGCGGCCTGCGGCCTGCGCACGCTGGGAAGCTCTTCGGGCCCGGGTTTTGACCTGATCCAGGAAGGGATCGGCTATATCGTGTCCGCAGAGCTACCCACGCTGCTTGTGGATGTGGTCCGTTATGGCAATGGTCTGGGCGAAATCGTCCCGGCCCAAAGCGATTATTGGCAGGTCGTCAAAAACGGCGCCCACGGGGATTACCATTGTCTCGTATTTGCCCCGGCCTCTGTACAGGAAGCAGTCGACCTGGTGAGCCACGCCTATGACAAAGCGGAGCAGTACAAAAATCCCGCGATCCTCTATTATGACGGTGCCATAGGCCAGATGATGGAGCCCATCATTCTGCCCGAAATGAAGGAGCATGACCCGGACCAGTTCGCATGGTCCATCAAGGGAAGAGGCGGCGAACCCCAAAAGCAGGTCACATCCAAGTGCTATTACGAGTTCACAACGCCGGAATCTTATGTGGAAAACCTCAGATCCAAATATACTGCCATCGAAAAAAATGAGCAGATGTGGGAATCCTACATGACGGAAGATGCCGAGCTGATCATTGTGGCCTATGGGATCATGTCCCGTACCTGCAAAGAAGCCATCAATGTCGCGCGCAAGCAAGGATATAAAGTAGGCATGATCCGCCCCATCACGCTGTATCCGTATCCGGTCAAAGCTTTTGCGAAGCTTCCGGAAAATCTGAAAGGATTCGTTTCCGTAGAAATGTCCGCCTTAGGACAGATGGTGGAAGATGTTCGTCTGGCCGTGAACGGCAGGAAGCCGGTGTACAACTATGCAACCGGCAAAATGATTCCCGATACGGAAGAATTTATCTCCTACGTCAAAAGCGTGCTGGAGGGAAAGGAAAAGAGCGTGTAAACTATGGCTAAAGATTTATTGACACCCAAACTCATATCTGAATTCAACAGGTTCTGCCCGGGCTGCGGCCATGGGCTTATCGCGAAGATGATCGCCCAGGTTCTGGAAGAACGTGGCGTGGAAGACAATGCGATCCAGGTTTACGCTGTAGGCTGCTCCTGCTTCGTCAGCACGGTCATCAAAGCCGACAGCATCCAGGCCCAGCACGGGCGTGCCCCTGCCGTGGCCAGTGGTGTGCGCAGAGCCAGACCGGATGCCGTGGTCTACACTTATCAAGGCGATGGAGATGCGGCTGCCATCGGTTTGTCCGAGTCTCTCTATGCTGCCTATCGCAATGAAAATACCACAGCGATTTTTGTCAACAACGGCGTGTTCGGCATGACCGGCGGGCAAATGGCGCCCACAACACTGGAAGGGCAGAAAACTGCCACCAGCATTTACGGCAGAAACACCGCTTTGACCGGTCAGCCTTTCAAACTGGCCGAGCTGATCGCTCAGATGCCGGTAGCTTATGTGGAAAGGTGTTCCCTGGCCAATGCAAAACTGATCGCGCAGACTAAGAGAGCCATCGGAAAAGCCTTTGACAACCAGCTTGCCGGTAAAGGATACTCATTTGTAGAGATACTGTCACCCTGCCCGACCAACTGGCATATGGATCCCGTCAAGGCTTACAAAAAGCTGGAGGATGTCGTTGCCCAGGAATATAAGCTCGGTGTGTTGAAAGACAGCAAGGAGGAGTAGAAATGACAGGAATCATCTGTTCAGGCTTTGGCGGACAGGGCGTTTTGACCATGGGCCTCATTTTGGCCAATACGGCGATGCTGGCAGGAAACGAAGTCACCTGGATCCCGTCCTACGGCGCGGAAATGCGCGGCGGTACAGCAAACTGCAGCATCAAAATCAGCGATGAACCCATCGCCAGTCCTTATGTCAACAAGATCGACGTGCTCATCGCCATGAACGAGCCGTCGCTGAAAAAATTCGAGAGCGATGTGGTCCCCGGCGGAATGATCATCCTCAACACTTCGATCGTTAAGGAAAAGCCAACCAGGAGCGACGTCAAAGTCGTTGAGATCGCGGCGAACGATATCGCCGTCGAGTTGAATAATCCCAGAGCGGTGAATCTGATCGTCCTTGGGACCTTCGTCGGCGCCACCGGTGTTTTGACAAAGGAAGAAATGTCCACGGGAATCGAAAAGTATTTCGAAAAGAAAAAGATCGATAACTCGTTAAATCTCCAGGCATATGAGAAAGGCTTCGCCGTCGGTGAAGCCCAAAAGGGATAGACTATGAGCATCAGCAATCTTTTGAAGCCGAATGTCATAGCCGTGATCGGCGCTTCGGACAGACCAGGGTTTTCCAGGAGCACATGCACGAACTTGCTCTATACGGAAGAGCCCAAGAAAGTATATTTTATCAATCCGAAAAAAGACGAATTATACGGAAAGAAGTGCTACAACAGTCTTGCGGAATTGCCGGAATCTCCGGATCTGGTGATCCTTTGCGTCAACGCGGGACTGGTGCCCCAAATGCTCCGGGAAGCGGCTGCCGTCGGTTGCCATTCGGCAGTCGTCTATGCCAGCGGCTACGGAGAAACGGGTACGGAAGAAGGAAAGAGACTTCAGCAGGAACTGCTGGACTTGTGCAATGAGTTGGGCATGCTTTTGATGGGCCCCAACTGTGCTGGTTACATCAACTTTATCGACGGGGTCTATGCTTTTGGACTCGAAGTGGACAAAGCGGAAAGAAAAGGCAGAGTCGGTCTCATTTCCCAAAGCGGCCAGGTTGGATTAAACGCCGTGGACATGGAGCATATGGATTACTCTTACATCATTTCAGCGGGAAACAGCTTCGTGGTGAGCATGGAAGAGTACTTCGATTTCCTCGTGGATGACCCGGGCACTGCAGTGGTATCCCTCTATCTGGAAGGCGTCAAGCGCCCGAAGGAATTCGTGAAAGTGCTGGAAAAAGCCGCGAAAAAGAAAAAGCCGGTGGTGATCCTGAAAACCGGCCGCTCCGAGAAGGGCAGCCAAATCGCAAGTTCCCACACAGGCAGTCTGTCCGGCGCCGACAAGGTCTTTGACGCCATGTTCAAAAAATACGGCGTTATTCGGGTCTGGGACATGGAGGAGCTCTTGTCGACTTCCCAGATGTTCTCCATACTCGACAAACTGCCGGCAGGACCGAATCTTTGCGCGATGTGCCTTTCAGGCGGTGAAACAGCGATCTCCGCTGATTTCGGCGACGAGGTAGGACTCCATTACCCGGCATTTGCCCCGGAAACGTTGGAAAAGGTGAGGGGGTTGCTTCCTTCCTATTCAACGCCGAACAATCCCCTGGATACCACGGCCACACTGGCCCACGATCCGGTCGGATATTCTACGTTGATCAAAACAGTCATGAGCGATCCTCAGATCAATATGGTCGTCTGCGGCTTTACGCCTCATCCTACGCTGGACAGCGACGTTACGCTACACATCGCCCAGGGGCTGGTGAAGGCCAAGGAAGGCCCTGATGCCAAGCCGGTGCTGATGATGCCTTTTATGGAGTGTTCCCGCGCGCCGGAGATCAGAAACATGCTTCGGGACGCCGGCATTCCCATCCTGCCTACCAGCACCTACGGATTCCGGCTGGTCAAGCACCTGGCTGATTTCGTATCCTATCAGTATGCGGAAAAAGAATCTGCCTGCGGACCTGCGGACGAAAGCCTGACCGAAAAGCCGCTGAAGTATCTGTCTGAATTTGAGGGCAAGAAAAAGCTTGCCGAATGGGGCATCCCTTCGGCTGACTCCAGGCTGGTCAATACGCCGGAGGAAGTGCAGGCTGCTGTTGCGGAACTGGGCTTCCCTCTGGTCGCCAAGATCTGCTCCGCTGACATCCTGCATAAAACCGATATCGGCGGCGTCAAACTGGGTATCCGGGATGTTGAAAGTGCACAAAAGGCTTTCGGCGAGATCCTGGAAAATGCAGCAAAGCATTGCCCTGATGCAAAGATCGAAGGCGTTCTTCTCCAGAAGATGGTAGAGAAGGGGCTCGAAATCATTATCGGTGTGAAAAATGATCCGCAGCTTGGACCTGCCGTGATGTGCGGTCTGGGCGGTGTCTTCGTCGAGCTGTTCAAGGACGTTTCCCTCTGTCCTGCGCCGGTCAGCAGAAAAGAGGCCATGGATATGGTCCTTTCTCTGAAATCAGCAAAGCTGATCACCGGATACAGAGGCTCTGCGCCTTTAGACCTGGAAGCATTGGTTGATGTGATCGTCAAGGCAGGAGAAATGGCAAAGGATCAGAAAAATTCGTTGGCGGAAATGGACATCAATCCTTTGTTCGTGTATGAGAAGGGTGTATGCGCCGTGGACGCTGTCCTAGCCTATGCCGAATAGAAAGAAAAAATGATCAAGAAAGAGGAGGCGTCAGCCTCCTCTTTTGATTCGTTATTCACCTTGGATCTGGACCAGCACGCTTCTTCTTGCCGAGGGCCCGTCAAATTCCATCAGGTAGATATCCTGAGCGCCTCCCCGGATCAGAATCCCGTCAACGATAGGGAAATGACAGTGGTTCCCTGTAAGATGGGCTTTGATGTGGCCTGTGGGATTGCCTCCTGTGGAGCCATACTCCCGCAGTATGTGCGCATGTGCATAGGGAAAATCCTCGGGTGCAATGGTTTTTAAAAATAGATCAAGGTCGCTTTCCAGGCACTCCAGCGCTTCATTGACGGCAATGCCTGTCGTCGTGTGCTTTGTGATCGCGGTGAGCATGCCGTTTCGGATACCGCTTTCCGCCGCAGCTTGTTCGAGGTCCTTGGTGAGGAGGATAAACTGGATATAATTCTCGGTCATGTAGGTCAACTCTTTATTGAATATCATCGTGTCTCCTTGTTCTCCAGCCGGAGAAATTCCAAAGCATTGCCGCCGCGGATCAGATCCAGCGTGCTGTCCCTGAAGCCGAGCTTTGCGATCGCATCAGCCATTCGGATCTGTTCAAACCTGGGATTGTTGCTGCCGAACATTACCTGATTGCGAAGGCTGCGGTCGATCCACGTGGCCGGGATCTCCCGGGTAAAAACCTGGCGATAAAATTCAATGGCGCTGTCAAAATAAAGCAAAGCCGTATCTGCATACACGTTCCGGTACTTCAGCATCAGCATCGCCGTTTCCTTGACCCAGGGCCAGCCGAAATGAGCCAAGCATATGCGGAGCGCCGGGCGGCGCATGGCAAGCTCTTCGAATGCCAAAGGCCTTGCAAAGTGGGCAGGCGCATCGGATTCCATAGATAGCCCGCAATGGAAAAGGATCGGCTTATCGTATTTTTCACAAAGACCATACAGCGCATTCAGAGCCGGGTCGGAAGGATAAAAATGCTGTCGGGCAGGGTGTAACTTCAGCCCTGCAAGTTTCTGATCGGTAAACGCGGATTCCAGGATATCCGGCGCATCCTGCCGGGCAGGATCCACCGATGCGAATCCGATAAAACGATCAGGATACAGGCTGCATAAGCCGCTGATCTCTTCGTTGGTGACCAATGAATGACCAAGAAATGTGGAGCAATCCCGGGGGAGGAGACAAAGCCGATCCAAGCCGGCGCATTTCATCTGGTTGAAAACATGAACCAGCGGCGCAGTCCCGTTTCGGTGGATGTTTAGCTGCTCATGCCGGAGGGCTTCCCGTTGGGGATTGGAATTCAGGGGCTCGTAAAAATCCGGGTGCACATGGATATCGATAAACATACAATCATCCTTTCCTGTCGATGACCCAGGGTTCAAAGACCTGGACAACATCGGCTGCGATACGGGCTCCGATGCGAAGACACTCCTGCAGTTCATAACCGCGGATCAGTCCGTGGAGAAAACCGGCGATAAAGCTGTCGCCGGCGCCTACCGTGTTGACGACTTTCGCAGGATAGACCGGACCGGTATGAAAATTGCTGCCGTCCCAGGACAAACTGCCTTTCGCCCCGAATGTGGCGGTGGCGATTTTCATGCCCTGTTCGACTTTATTTTTCAGATAACGTTCAATTTTGGCATCTCGTCCTGAATGATAGGAAAAAAAACCGAAATCAACGAAGGGCAGCGTGGATTGCGTCAGCGGATGGTCCAGGCGGTCCGCATAATCAAAACTGACAGGAATGCCACAGGCTTTCAATCGATGGAGCACAGCATCCGCTTTACCCCACAGCGCTGTGTGGGCAAGGTCGTGCTCGCAGGCAAAAGCCATATCATCCTCATCGAAAACGATATTTTCCATCACACCTTCGACATAATCTCCGTGGATTCGGTCCGTACCAGCCATGTCCATGAAAGTGATCGCAGTGGGGCCAGGGGCAGTTTTCAGTCTGGAAACATCGACGCCTTCCTTTTGGAGAGAATCTATGATCCATCGGCCGTTTTCATCGTTTCCTGCCGTACTGATTACGGAAGCCGGTGTCCCCAGCTTTACCAGATTGACTGCGGTATCCACAACATTTCCGGTAGGGTAACGTCTGTTGAGCTCCCGATAGCAGTCTATGCAGCAGTCGCCGATACAAGCAATTCGCATGGAAGGCCTCCTTGCACGGTTACAGATCTTTGAAATGGAAGGATTTTTCCCCGCTTGCGTAAGGCGCAACGATCTGCCCGGCGCCCCGCAACAAATATTTATAGGTCGTGAGCCCTTCCAGACCCACAGGTCCACGGGCATGGAGTTTTCCTGTGGAAATACCCACTTCGGCTCCAAAGCCGTAGCGGAAGCCGTCGGCAAAACGCGTGGAGCAGTTGTGCATCAACGAGGCGGAATCCACTAAGGAAAAGAATGTATCCGCTTCCTGGGGATCTTCCGTCAGGATGGCGTCGGTGTGCGCCGAGCCGTAGCGGTTGATGTGATCGATGGCTTCGCTGACAGAAGACACGACCTTGACAGAAAGGACAGTGTCGGAAAATTCAATGCCGAAATCAGACTCTTCGGCAGGCTCGCAGGGGATGATCCCGGCAGTGGCTGCGTCGCCCCGGATCTCAAGGGCGCGGCCGTCCAGTTCCCTCACCAGCGCCGGCAGAAAAGCCTGTGCGATGTCCTTGTGCACCAGAAGGGTTTCTGCCGCATTGCAGACCACCACATATTGAAGTTTGGAATCCAGCACGACCGGAACAGACTTTGCGATGTTTGCTGAAGGGCCGACATAGATATGGCATACGCCGGAAGCGTGGCCCATGACGGGTATTTTCGTGTGATCCATAATATAGGACACGAACTCGTTGGAGCCCCTGGGGATCAGCAAATCGATAGACCCCTCGCAGCCCAGGAGCTCGTCGATTTGACTTCTGCTTTCCAGCAGCGTCAGAAAATGAGGGTCGATGCCGCAGCTGCAGGCCGCCTCGAAAATGACGCGGTAGAGGATCCGGTTGGTATTGATAGCTTCGCTTCCGCCCTTCATCAATGCGCAGTTGCCGCTTTTCAAGCATAATGCGGCGATCTGGACCAGCGCATCTGGCCGGGATTCGAAAATCACACCAATCACCCCAATGGGGCAGGATATACGTTCCAACGTCAGATCTGCATCCAGCTCACGATGGAGAAGTCGCCGCCCTAAAGGGTCGGGCAGGGCGATCAAATCGTCGATACCGGTCAGAACAGCCTGGAGTTTCGCCTCATCGAAGCGCAGTCTCTTTAAAATAGGTTCCGGCAGGCCGTTTATGCGTCCAGCGTCCAGATCCAGGCGGTTTTCCGCAAAGATCTCCTCACTTTTTGCGCGCAACGCTGAACGGATCGCAAAAAGCGCCTCGTTGCGACGGCTTCCCTGCAAAGAAGCAAGGTAGACAGAATGCAGTTTTATGTCCTTTGCAAGGTCTCTAAGATCCTGTTTCATCCGTTTAAATCCTCCTTCATGAGGGATGCGATCATTTCCCGTACCAGCAAACACGCGGTCCTTTCTAAATTTTGTGCTGCGTCCTTCAAAACCAGATAACCGCGGTGCAGACTTCCCAAGTCCTCAAAATGCTCGAGCGAAACGGGCATTCCATCGGTATGGGCAAAAATAAGGCCGTCCCGCTTTTCACATTGGACCGTGAGTGCAACCGAACCGTCCGACGTGTCGTACTCAAAAATGTAATTTGCGCCGTAAATCGAGGCGGGAAGAAGTCCTTTGTCGGTGACTCCGGATGCCGCAAGGCGGAGCCCGTTCAAGGAAACCCTGTTGATGCGGATGTTTCTGACGGCTCCTTTGATCAGAAAGCCTTGCTCCATGGCAATTTTGTGATAGGGAAGGAACGGCAGCGCATCGGCGATCCGGGCAAGCTGCGTCAGATCATCCCGGTTGTGCAACAGCATATCCCGCTTGTGGCACGGGTCTTTGTTCAGCGTATAATTTTTGTACAATTGGGCAGAATCCGCGCCGCTGATCACATCTTCCCGATTGTCGGAGAGCCCAAGGGCGATCTCCACGGACTTTTGCCGAAGACTGGGAAGCCGCTGGGCCTGGGGCCAATACAGCTTAAGCCAGCGATACAGATCGATGGATTGGAACGGTGTTCGCGCTGTGGACAGGCCATATCGGCGGGCACGGCTGAATAAAAAGGGCCAGTCAAAAGAATCGCCATTATAAGTAATGATGGCGTCATAGGCGCTCAAGTCATCCAGCGTCCGTTGTATCACATCCGCTTCCATAGAAGGGTCTTCTGCAAAGTGCTGGACTACTGATCTGTCTTCCGCAGAGAGGACTCCTCCGAGGATCAGTTTGTCGCTGGTCGGATACAATCCGGTCGTTTCGATATCGAACACCGCTGTTCTTAGGCCTGAAAGGTACACATTGCTTCTCATGCAGTCATTTTACCATAGTAAATCAAAAAACAAAACAAGCCACAGGGGAGTAGCTTGTTTTGTTCAAAAGGGGTATTGGGATTAGAGATTGATGTGGTTATCAGGGGGATAGCCACACCTGAATAATACCAATATTTATAGGGAAATGCAAGGCTGAAGATCAAAAAAAAACGATTTCTTATGGAATTGACAGAATACATAGACAAGAGGGGTGCGGGCGAGTAAAATTAACCTGTGTTTAAGCCGAAACAGGACTTGCACAGAGAGATTACAGGAGGATGAAATGAACGAAAGAATCGCCAGGAGAGTCGAAGAGATCGCTCTTGACTTAGCCAGCACACTCAGCGTGGTGGAGACCCGCGGAGAAGTGGAGATCGCCGAAAAAATATACGGCATTTTCGCAGGGATGGGATACTACAAAGCAAATCCGCAGAATTTGTATTATGTAGACGCAAAAGACGATCCCCTGGGAAGAAAAAGCGTCATCGCTATTTTGGAGGGCGGCAAGGCCAAATCGGATAAAACCATTTTGATGATAGGCCACCTCGACAGCGTGGGTGTCTCCGATTATGGTAATTTAAAGGAATATGCCAATCAGCCGCTGAAACTTACCGAAAAATTCAAAGAAATCGAGCTGCCCCCCGCTGTAAAGACAGACCTGGAATCCGGAGAATATTTGTTCGGCAGGGGCCTGTTCGACATGAAGGCAGGTGACGCTATTATCATGGCCATCATGGAGATGATCGCCGAAGACATCGACAACTTCGAAGGAAATCTGGTCTTTGCGGCTGTATGTGATGAAGAAGGCAATTCCGCCGGCATGATGAGTTGTGTCGGTGAGTTCGGCCGGATCAGGGCAGCTCGCGGATACGACTATTTGGCCCTGCTGGATGCCGACTATATCACGGAAGAATACGAAGGAGACCCCAATAAGTACATTTATATCGGTACGGTAGGGAAAGTGATGCCGACATTTTATGTCGTCGGCAAAGAGACACACGTGGGTGAGTCCTTCAAGGGCATCGATCCCAACCAGATCGCCGCGGCTATCACAGGACGGATCAATCTGAATCCTGAGTTTTCCGATGTGGCCGACGGTGAAGTGACCCTGCCGCCCATCACCCTTAAGCAGCGGGATCTTAAGACGGAGTATTCTGTCCAGATCGCCAAGAGCGCGGTCGTATTTTTCAACTATGCGACCCATTGCAGCACGCCGGAAGTCATTCTGGAAAAAATGATCAAGGCTGGTGAGGAATGCTTCCGCGAAGTGGTCGACACCCTGAATGCCAGATACAAGAAGTTTTGTGAAATGGCAAAGCGGGAATACAAGCCTCTGCCCTGGGTCCCCCGGGTCATGTCTTTTGACCAGCTGTGTGCCGCCGTCCGCAAAGAAGTGCCCGGCCTGGACGAAATGGTCCGGGAGAAAGCCCGCGCGCTGATGGGCGAAGAGATGGATTCCAGAGACCGCAGCACGCGAATCGTTGAATTTGTCCACAATCTCTGGTCGGACAAGAATCCGGTGGTCATCGTCTATTTTTCGCAGCCGTATTATCCCCACGTTTTCGTAGAGGGAAAGCTGCCGAAGGAAAAAGCGCTGCTGGAAGCCGTGGAAGCTGCTGTCCAGGAGACAAAATCCGATTATCAGCTTGGGTTCAAGAAGTTCTTCCCCTACATTTCCGACCTCAGCTACGGCGCTGTGCCGGAAGAAGAAGGAGTCGTGGAAACGTTCCAGGAGAACATGCCGGGATACGGGATCACTTATGATCTGCCCTTCGACGAGATCCGGGCACTGAATCTGCCGGTGCTGGATATCGGCGCCTTTGGCAAGGATGCCCACAAGTTCACAGAGCGTATCGAAAAGAAGTATACCTTCCATGTGGCCCCGGAGCTTCTTTATCGTACGATCATCAATTTATTCAAATAGCAAATCGTCCGAAACAGGACAAAGATAAGGAGAACAAAAATAACCATGAAGCAAGCAATCGACAAACTGTTTAAGAACGGCACCATTTACACCCTCGAAAAAGAAGGAATGACTGTGGAAGCCCTGGGCGTGGACAAAGGAAAGATCGTGTTCACCGGATCCGCCGCGGAGGCTGAAAGCAAGTACGAAGGCAAGGAGACCATCGATCTGCAGGGAAAGGTTTTGCTGCCTTCCGTGGGCGATTCCCACTTGCATTTCTATGCTTATTGTCAGACGCTCACCACGGTAGACCTGGCCGGGTGCACGACCCGCAAGGAGGCATTTGAGCGGCTTCGGAAAAAAGCGGAAGAAACCCCAAAGGGTATGTGGATCAAGGGTTCCAACTTCGACCAGTCCAAATGGAAGGATACGGAAGATCAGATTCCCACCAACATAGAGCTGGACGAGATCACCACCGATCATCCCATGGTGATCAAGCGCTGCTGCCTCCACGCCGTCGTTGCAAATACGCCGGCGATGCAGGAAGCCAAGATCGGAAACGGCTATGTTTTCGGTACCGGCGGCCTGGTGGAATTGAATGAAGACGGATCCCCCAATGGTATTTTCAGAGAACAAGCTTCCAAAATTTTTGATGATATCGTACCCGATCCCCTGCTGGACAAGGAAGTCAAGGCTAAGCTGATGTCTCAGGTGCTCAAGGAAGCATCCGCGCTGGGCATTACCATGTTTCACACCTATGCCGCGGCGATCTGGAATTTCAGCGAAGATTTGGAAACCTACCAGGATCTCGACAGAAAGGGTTTGCTGCCTGTTCGCATGAGCATCTGCCTGGACGAGATGTATGAGAAACCTCCTCTGACCGATGCAGAGAAGAACGACCCATACAGAAAGGTTCAGTATGGAACATTCAAAATCTTTACCGACGGTTCCTTCGGCGCCCGTTCGGCGGCATTGATGGAGCCGTACAGTGACGATCCTTCCACGAAGGGGATCATGGTCATCGATCAGGAAGATCTGAACGAAAAAACTTACACGGCTTATGTGAACGGTTTGCAGCCTGCCACCCACTGTATCGGTGACGGCGGACTGGAAGCTGCGATACTTGCCATTGAATATACACTGGATCGCTGCAGGAAAGAAGGGTGGTCCGAGGCCGATATCGCTGCCCGGCTTCCGTTCCGGTTGATCCACGTACAGCTTTGCAGCGAAGAACAGCTGGCCAGACTCAAGAAGCTTCCGGTCATATTCGACATCCAGCCGGTATTCCTTTGCACCGATCTCCATTGGATCGAGCAGCGGCTGGGACCGGATCGAATCAAGGATTCTTATACGTGGAAACGTTACATCGACAACGGATTCATTTGCTGCGGCGGCTCCGATTGCCCGGTGGAAAGCTTCAATCCCTGGATCGGCATTTATGCAGCTGCGACCCGGCAGGACTTGGACGGTACACCCAAGGGCGGCTGGTATCCCGAAGAGCTCGTATCCATTTATGAAGCCTATTGCATGTTCTCCAAGAACGTGCCTTACGCCAACGGCGAACAGGATTATATGGGCACCCTGGAAACAGGAAAGTTTGCCGATATGATCGTGATCGACAGAGACTTGTTCCAAGGAGATGCGAATGATATTCTCAACGTCAGGGTTTTAAAAACCTACCTTGCCGGTGACGAGGTATACAGTGCATAATTAAAGTGTTTATCTTCTGCGGCAGGCAGTATGCTGCCTGCCGCGTTTTGATCAAAGAGAGTTGGATATGAAGCGAAAAATCGACAAACTGTTCGTGAACGGCCGGATCTATTCCCTGGAAGCAGAAGGCGTTTGCTATGAATCGTTGGGCATAGACGCCGGCATCATTGTTTACACCGGAACGAATGCCGAGGCAGAATCTCTTTTTGAGGCCGGCGAACGAATCGACCTTCAGGGACGGACCATGCTGCCCGGGATGGGTGATTCCCACGTGCATTTTTATGCCACTTGCCAAGCTTTGACCACGGTGGATCTCCTGGGCTGCAAGACCAAGGCTGAGGCTATCAGCCGGCTTCGCCGGCGAGCCAAAGAAACACCGGAAGGAACCTGGATCAAAGGGTCCAATTTCGATCAGTCGAAATGGGCCGATTCCGATGATCGCCTGCCTACACGGCAGGATCTGGATCTGGCCAGTACGCGGCATCCCATCGTGATCAAGCGGGTTTGCCTCCATGCGGCTGTTGGAAACACGTTGGCTGTGGAACAGACCGGAATCCCCGCGGGCTATGTGTTCGGTACCGGCGGACTTGTGGAACTGGAGGCGGACGGAACGCCGAATGGTGTTTTCAGAGAACAGGCCTCCAAGCTTTTTGATGACGTCATTCCCGATCCTTTGCTGGATCCGGGCAATCGCCGCATCCTTATGAAAAAAGTCTTCGATCAGGTTTCTTCTTACGGCGTGACCATGATGCATACGTTTGCAGCGAAAATATGGAATTTTTCGGAAAGCACAAAAATCTACGAAGAATTGGACAGCGAAGGACTGCTTCCTGTCCGGATGAGCATTTGTCTGGACGAACCTTTCGAGCCTCAGGTTCTAACCGAAGAACAGCGTCGAGATCCCAACCGGAAAGTCCAGTACGGTTCGTTTAAAATATTTGTGGACGGCTCTCTGGGGGCTCGTTCTGCTGCATTGTTTGAACCCTATGATGATGCACCGGACACCAAAGGCCTTTTTGTGATCGAACAGCCCGACCTGAACGAAAAGACGTATCAGGCTTATCGGAAGGGCCTTCAGCCGGCCATCCACTGTATCGGCGACGCAGGCACGGATGCGGTCCTTCAGGCTATCGAGTATACGCTGGCGCGCTGCCGAGCGGACGGGATGACACAGGATGAGTTGAATCAACTCCCGCCGTTCCGTTTGATTCACGCACAGCTCCTCAATGATGATGTAATCCGCAGGATGAAGGGATTGCCGCTGATTTTTGATCTTCAGCCTGTCTCCATGTGCACGGACATGCACTGGATGGAGCAGCGGGTTGGTAAAGACCGGGCGAAATACGGGCATATGATCGCAACGCTGCTCGATATGGGATTTATTCTTACAGGCAGCTCTGATGCGCCTGTCGAGAGCATCAGTCCCTGGCCGGGCATTTATGCCGCCGCCACAAGGCAGGATCTGGACGGCACGCCGGAAGGCGGATGGAATCCTCAGGAGAAAATTCCCCTCTACGAAGCCGTTTGCATGTTTTCAAAGAATATTCCTTACGCCATCTGCCAGGAGGACCTGACAGGCACGTTGACCTTGGGGAAATTTGCCGATATGATCGTCATTGACAGGGATTTGTTTCAGCGGCCCGCGGAGGATGTGTTGAATGTAAAGGTGCTGAAAACCTATCTTGCCGGCCAGGAAGTATATTCTGCCTGATCCGGCAGAACAAGGAGAATCTGGATGAACCACGCAGAATACGATCACCCGCTCATGACCCGCTACGCCGGAACGGAGATGAAACGGCTCTTTTCCGAGGACGTGAAATTTACCGTATGGCGCAGACTGTGGATCGCTCTGGCTGAAGCCCAGATGGAGCTTGGACTTCCTATTCGTGCCGAGCAAATCGACGAAATGAAGGCCAGCGAAGGCAACATCAATTACGAAGATGCCGAAAAGAAAGAAAAAGAGATCCGCCATGACGTGATGTCCCACGTGTACGCTTACGGACTGCAATGCCCCAAGGCAAAGCCCATTATTCACCTGGGCGCCACAAGCGCCTATGTCGGCGACAACGGAGATTTGATCGTGATGCGCCGGGCGTTGCAGATGATCCGGCTTCAATTGGTCCAGCTGATGATGCACCTGGCTGATTTTGCGATGGAATACAAGAACGTCCCGACGTTGGGATACACGCATTTCCAGGCTGCCCAACTCACCACGGTAGGGAAAAGGGCTGCCTTGTGGCTCCAGGATTTCTATTTCGACTATCTGGAGATCGATCGCCTGGAGCGCACGCTGCCCATGCGGGGCGTCAAAGGAACGACAGGCACCCAGGCTTCTTTTCTGGACCTTTTCGAGGGAGATCACGAAAAAGTCAGAAAGTTGGACGCGTTGGTGTGCAGTAAGATGGGATTTGAGAAGAGCATCCCGCTGTCCGGCCAGACCTATACCCGGAAAATCGACTATTCGATCCTTTCAGCCCTGTCCGGCATCGGCCAGAGTGTTTCGAAAATGACCAACGATCTGCGGTTGCTGGCGCATTTGAAAGAAATCGAGGAACCCTTCGAAAAGAATCAGGTGGGATCTTCAGCAATGGCCTACAAGCGCAATCCCATGCGCTCCGAACGGGCCGCATCGATCGCCCGTTATGTGATATGCCTTTCGGACAACGGCGCCATGACTGCCGGCAGTCAGTGGTTTGAACGTACCCTGGACGACTCGGCCAATCGGCGTATGGCGCTGCCGGAAGGATTTTTAGGGATCGACGCCTGCCTGCGCATTTGCTGCAACATCACAAAAGGACTTGTGGTGCACCGGAACGTGATTCGGCGCCATCTTCGTGAAGAGATGCCCTTTATGACCACGGAAAATATTCTGATGGAAGCGGTGAAGCGCGGAGGGGATCGCCAGGACCTTCACGAAAAGATTCGTGTCTTGTCCCGGAAAGCGGCAGGACGGGTCAAGGACGAAGGAGAAGAAAACGAGCTCTTGTCCTACATCGCCCAGGATCCGGCATTCGGCCTGGACGGCAAAGAACTGGAAGCCCTCCTGGATCCGGACCGATATACAGGCAGAGCAGCGGAGCAGACTGAAGAATTTATTGAAACATTTTTGAAGGAAATTTTCGCCCAATATGAGGGCATGATGGGCGAAAGCGTTGAGTTGAACGTATAAGTATCAGAAAAGGCAGGGCAATCATGACAGATGCAGCAGCGCTCATCCGGGACAGCCGTAAGATCGTGGTCAAGATCGGAAGCAATACTTTGTCCACAGAAAAAGGACAGGTCAACTACAAACGCCTCCACAATCTGGTGGAGCAGCTGGTGGGCTTTATGGACCAGGGAAAGCAGATCCTGATCGTCACGTCCGGCGCCGGCGTTTGCGGGACGGCCGCCATTAACAAATGGAAGCGCAAAAGCGACATGAATTACAAGCAGGCATTGTGCGCGATCGGCCAGGTGGAGCTGATGATGGCCTATAAGGAACTTTTTAAAGAATATGGCCGCCACGTGGGCCAGATGCTTCTCTGTAATGACGATTTTGGCAACCAGAGCAGAAATCTGCATATCCGAAATACGTTGTTCACGCTGGTGGACGAGGGCGTTGTCCCTATCATCAATGAAAACGACAGCGTCACGGTGGATGAGATCAAGATCGGCGACAACGATACACTCAGCGCGCTGACCGCAAGCCTTTGGGGCGCGGATCTTCTGATCCTTTTGTCGGATATCGACGGTGTGTATGACAAGAATCCGAAGGAGTATCCAGACGCAAAGCTGATCGAAGTGATCCGCGACATCGATGATGTGGAATCGACCATTCAGATCGGCAAAACCAATGATTTTGGAACCGGCGGTATTACAACGAAGCTTTCTGCGGCCCGGATCGTCAACAAAGTGGGGATCCCCATGGCGATCATGAACGGGTTCAAAGAGAATATCATTATAAGCGTGCTGGAAGGAAAAGAGAAAGCGACTGTTTTTATTCCTGAATAAAACGACACGGAAAAGGAGAATGAATTGATGAAAATCGGAATGATCGGAACCGGAAATATGGGAGGCGCCATCCTTCGGGGCTACACCGGCGCGCATCCTGACCAAGCAGGGAACTGTTTCATATATGACCTGAATGCAGACGCCGCCAAAACCCTTCAATCGCTGACAGGCGCTGTCATCGCAGCATCGGTGGCGCAGGTCGTTCAAGAAGCTGATTTGACCATCATCGCTGTGAAACCCTATCATTATGATGACGTGCTGCCTCTGATCGCTGCCTGCGATCTTGCAGGGAAGACTATCATGACCATTGCGGCGGGAATCACGATCCAGCGGGTGGAGAGCGTCCTGGGAAGCGATACACCCATCATCCGGATCATGCCTAATACGCCGGCCGGCGTTCTGGCGGGGATGACCGCGGTATGGAAAAACAGAAAGGTAGAGCCTTCCGTGTTCGAGTCTGTTATGGAATTGCTGTCATCCTTCGGAAAAGCCATCGAAATCGATGACGAGGAGAAGGTCCATGCGGTGATCGGGGCCAGTGGAAGCAGCCCCGCGTACGCCTATATGTTCATCGACGCCATTGCAAAGGCCAGCGAGGCGGAAGGCCTCCGTTACGAAGATGCTCTCGTTTTTGCAGCCCAGTCTGTGATGGGGGCGGCAAAGATGGTCATGGAAAGCGGATCCGATCCTGTTTCGCTGCGGGTCGCCGTCTGTTCTCCCAACGGGACGACTATCGAAGCGGTCCATAAATTGCAGGAGAACGGATTTGAACGCTGCGTCGCAGAAGCTGTCCACGCAGCTGCGGAACGGTCCCGGGAAATGAGCCAAGAGTAGTATGACGGTAGAAGAAAAAACGATCGAGTCGGAATTGATGTTCGAAGGGCCGGTGTTTAAGGTCCGCCGCCACATGGTGACCGCCAGGGAAGGGAAGACTGCCAGACGGGATATCGTGGAGCACAACGGCGGCGTGGGTATCTGCGCCATTACGTCTGAGCGTAAAATGGTGATGATCCGACAGTACCGCAAAGCCGCCGAAGCTGTCGTATGGGAGATCCCGGCCGGAAAAACCGAGATCGGTGAAGTTCCGGAAATCACCGCAAGGCGGGAGCTGAAAGAGGAGACCGGATACGACGCCGTTGACTTTCGAAGGATGACCCGCTTTTACGGAACGATCGGCTATAACAATGAAGTCATCGAAATATTTCGGGCTTCCGCTACTGTCCGCGGCGAGACATCCTTTGATGAAAATGAAGCGATCGATTTGTACGAAATGGATATCAAAGCGCTGGTCGACATGGTGGAAAGCGGCGAGATCATCGACGGCAAGACCATCGTCGGTATTCTGATGATTGCCAGAGAAATGGGGTTGTGATGGACTATCATCAACTGTTTATCGAGTATTTGGTAAGCGAAAAATCCATGGCTGATACTTCGCTGAGCGCCTATTCCGGCGATGTCAGGGAGTTCAGTGCCTATTTGACCGACCATAAAGGAAAAGACATTCCGGATGCTACAAACGCGGATGTGGTATCCTATTTGCTTTTCCTGAAAAGCGCCGGCCGTTCCGGTGCGACGATCAACCGGAAACTGGCATCAGTTCGAGCATTTTATCGATTTCTGATGCATCAGGGCATCATTGGAGACGATCCCACGCAAAATATCAAATCTCCGAGATTGCCGCGGAAGAAAATCGAATTCCTGACTATCGAAGAAGTTGAAAAGCTTCTGGCTCAGCCCGATGGGTCTCCGAAGGGGATCCGCGACAGGGCTTTGCTGGAACTGATGTATGCATCGGGTATGCGGGTGTCGGAAATCGCCATGGCGAACCTTTCGGATCTGAACCTGCGCATCGGCTTTATCACTTGTACCGGCGAGCATGGCAAAGCCCGGGTGATCCCCGTGGGGCGGCCGGCCAGAGCGGCCCTTGAGACTTATGTGTATGACGGGCGCAAAGCCTTGCTGCGGGAGAAAAAAGAAACCGGCGCTTTGTTTCTAAATTATCTGGGTGAACGGATATCCAGGCAGGGCGTATGGAAGATCCTCAAGGAATATGCGGACCAAGCGGACCTTGGCAGTAAATTATCGCCTCAGATCCTGCGCAATTCTTTTGCCGCACATATGATCCAAAACGGTGCGGACATCAAATCTCTTCAGGAATTGCTGGGGCACGAAGACATCACTGCTACCCAAATATTCATGTCTGTCAGCAAAAATCGGATCATGGATGTGTATGACAAGACGCATCCAAGGGCATAAGGGCCGAATTGCAGAGCATTTCAAGAAAACACTTGCGCGCGTACGCTCCTTATGCTATGATTCAACTTGCGTATTACGGACGGTCCTCTGATAGAGCCATCTGCTATGACAGATCAGGCGCAGGGATATCAAGAACGTCTAAGAAGAAAGGAGGATACGATCATGGACATCATGAAAACGATTGCACAGGATTACGTGAAGGCGGACATTCCCGAGTTTGATATCGGTGACACTGTCAAAGTCTATATCAAGATCAAAGAAGGAACACGGGAAAGGATCCAGGTCTTCGAAGGCTTCGTTCTGAAGAGACAAAACGGCGGATTGGGAGAAACCTTCACCGTTCGCAGAATTGCTTCCGGCGTCGGCGTGGAAAAAACATTTCCGGTCCATTCACCCAGAATCGACAAGATCGAAGTGGTTCGGAAGGGTTCCGTCAGAAGAGCCAAGCTGAATTACATGAGAGAGCGGACAGGCAAAGCCGCCAAGATCAAGGTGAAGAAAGAAAAGTAATCAAAGCCAGGAGAATCTCAGATTCTCCTGTTTTGTTCTCAACAGAAGGGAAACGGCATGGAACAGATCAACTGGTACCCGGGACATATGAAGAAAACAAGAGAGCTGATCGCCTCCAATCTGAAGATGGTGGATGTGGTCTGCGAGCTTTTGGATGCCAGGATCCCGTTGTCCAGCCGAAACCCGATCATCGGCGAGCTGATCCTCAACAAGCGCAGGATCATTGTGCTGAACAAAAGCGATCTGGCAGATCCTGCTGCTACCAAGGCGTGGCGGGACCGGTTCCTGCGGGAATCTGACGACGTCCTTGTTATGAATTCCGTGAGCGGGAGCGGCACCCGGGAGCTTTTGCGCAGCCTTGAACGCATCCGGGACAGCCGAAACGAGGGAAATCTGCGCAAAAAAGCTTTACGTCTGATGATCGTGGGCGTGCCCAATGTAGGGAAGTCCTCTCTGATCAACAGGCTGACCGGAAAAAAAGGCGCAAGGACAGGCAACAAGCCCGGTGTCACTCGTGGAAAGCAATGGCTCAACTTAGGGACAGATATCCAGCTGCTGGATACGCCGGGTATTTTGTGGCCGAAGTTCGAAGACCCGCAGACTGGCCTGAATCTGGCTTTCTGCGGGTCCGTAAAGGATGAAACGATGGATCTGGCTGATTTGGCGCTGCTGCTGATTGCAAGACTGTCGGCAGATCATTACGATTTGCTGGCAGACCGCTACGGACTCAAAGTTCCTTCCGCGACGCCGCTGGGGACAATGGAATCCATCGCTGCGAACAGGGGATATCTTTTGAGCGGCGGACGGATCGACTACGAGCGCACGGCGCGGACGATCCTGGATGAGTTTCGTTCCGGCGTCCTTGGCCGGATCACTTTGGAATACGCCCCGGCCGATCAGGATTGATCCGCGGAAAGCTTCAGAAGCTCGCGGGCGCCGGCTCTGGCCTGATCGGTCACAAGGGTTCCGCTGAGCAGGCGCGCGATCTCTTCGACGCGTGAATCGGGATCCAGGGGAGTGACTGTCGTATGCGTACTGATCTCATCGCTGATTTTTTCGATTCTGTAATGGTGCCGCCCGAAGGCCGCGATCTGGGGCAGGTGCGTGATACAGAGGACCTGATGCCTTCCGGCGATTTGATACAGCTTACTGCCGACGATGCCTGCTGCGGCGCCGCTGATGCCGCTGTCGATCTCGTCGAAGATCATGGTGGGAATCCGGTCCAGATCGCCGATGATCCGCTTCACTGCCAGCATGATCCTGGACAACTCGCCGCCGCTTGCGATTTTCGCCAGAGGCTTGGGGTCTTCGCCTTTGTTGGCGCTGATCAGAAATTCCACCCGGTCGATCCCTTTTGCCGAGAACGGACCGCTTTGGATATCTGATATAAAAATACCGTCCTGAAAATGAAGCTCCTTCAACTCTGACGTGATGGCGTCTGCCATAAGTTTTCCATAGCGAAGACGGAGATCGTGAAGTCGGGCAGAAGCTGTCTGCAGTTGCTCCCGAAGTAAAGACTTTTGTCGGTTCAGTTTTTCGATCTCTTCGTCGGCGTGTTCTATCTTTTCCAATTCCTTTTCCGCTTTTGACTGGTAAGCAAAGATAGTTTCCAGGCTCCCGCCGTACTTACGTTTCAGTTTTTCCAAAGTATCCAGGCGAGTGATTTTCTCGTCCAGCTCGTCGGGAGAAAACTCCATGGAATCCTTATATTGACGAAGCGTATGCCCCAGATCTTCCAGGTTATAGAACGCATCGCTCAAGGCGGAGGAAATTTCTCGCAGCTGAGCTGAAAATTCTTCGATGCCGGACAAGTCCCTGACTGACTTCCCCAGCACAGTCGACACGGATCCTTCGTCGGCATAGAGGGAATCATAGGCGGTGGTGAGCACTTCGTATATTTTTTCGCTGTTTTGCATCAGCCGGATCTCTTCTTCCAATACCTCATCTTCGCCGGGGATGAGGGAAGCGCTGCGGATCTCATCCAGCTCGTACCGCATCAGATCCTTCTGCCGTTCTCCTTCGGCCAGCTGCTTTTGCAGTCGATCCAGCGCGACAGAGGTTTGCTCGTAACCTCGATAAAACTCCGATGTCATCTGCCGCACCGGTCCGATCTCTTGCTTTCCGTATAAATCAAGAAGATCGATGTGATTATCTACATTCAGCAGGGACTGGTGGTCGTATTGGCCGTGGATGTCGGCGATACTGCGGCACAACCGGCTCAGGACGGACAGGGGGACGATGCTGCCGTTGACTCTGCAAACACTTTTTCCCACGGCGCTGATCTGGCGCTGAAGTATGAGCGTGTCTTCTTCCTGCACACCGGCTTCCTCCAATATCGATCCCAACTGTACATCGTCGGTGTCCACCATCATCGTGACCGTGGCTTTTTCGCAGCCGGTGCGGACATAGTCTGTGTCTGCACGGCTCCCCAGGGCCATGCTGATCGCCTCGATGACGATGGATTTTCCTGCGCCGGTCTCGCCGGTGATTATATTGAGCCCAGGGTGCAGATCCATGCTCAACTCTTTGATGATGGCAAAATCCCGGATGCTGATATGTGTGATCATGCCGGCCTCCTATGCAATGATATCTGTAAATGCGGTCATGACATGGGGGACGTTCTCTTTTTTATCGACGATCACCAGAAGCGTGTTGTCCCCGGCCAGCGTCCCGACGATTTCGGGGTAATCCGATGTGTCGATCGCTTCACCGGCGGCATTGGCGCATCCGCTGAGTGTCTTGATCACGATCAGGTTTTCCGCCGCATCGATGCTCTGAATGGTTTCCTTCAGGATTTTTTTAAATCGGTCGCTCAGCGGCGCGTCCATTTTTGCAGGGAGGGTATAACAGCTCTTTCCCTTGTCTGATAAGGTTTTGACCAGCTGCAGTTCTTTGATATCTCTGGATACCGTTGCCTGGGTGACCTTATATCCGGCTTCCCGCAGCAGTTCAGCAAGCTTTTCCTGAGTATCGATTTCCTGCGCCTTGATGATATCCAGGATTTTGTTTTGTCGCGCGTATCTCATTGCGTTCTCCTTTACGTTCGGAATAGAAATGAGGCGTATATTTATACATTATACATCATAAGTATAACACATTTCTAAATAATGACAGTTCATTTTTTCAAAGACAATGGGCTTTTTTTATGATAAAATAACGGCAGCCGCAAGGGAAAACGATCCCGCAGAAAGGGAGCTTCGGAATGCGAATCATAGGAATCGACCCGGGGTACGCGATCATGGGTTACGGCGTTATCGACCGGAATGGGAATCGTTTTACGCCGGTAGGCTATGGCTGTGTTGCAACGGACAAGACGCTGTCTATGCCGGATCGGCTGAAAAGCCTTTATGAAGGCCTCATGGAAGTGATCGTGACTTATCAGCCGGAAGAAGCCAGCATTGAGCAGCTTTTTTTTAATACGAATACCACAACAGCCATACAGGTGGGGCAAGCCCGTGGCGTGGCCATTTTGGCTTGTGCCAATTCCGGGCTTTCTATATTTGAATATACGCCGCTGCAGATCAAGACCAGCATCACCGGTTACGGCCGCGCCCAGAAGGAACAGATGCAGTCGATGATCAAAATGCTGCTGGATCTCTCTCAGATCCCAAAGCCCGATGACGCCGCCGATGCGCTGGCCGCAGCGCTTTGCCACGGGTATTGCGGCCAGGCGAAAAAGTTGCTGTATCAGATGAAATAGGTGGAGTGATGTTGCATTTTATTAAAGGACGAATCGCAGAAGTCTTGCCGGGTCTGGCAGTGCTGGAAAACGGCGGGATCGGATATGAGCTTCACATTCCTGATAATTCGGCAGTCTATCTGGCGAAGCCGGGAGACGAGATACGCTTCTATACAGCCATGATCGTGCGGGAAGACGATATCAGCCTGTACGGCTTTACCGAGCGTGAATCGCTGACTTTGTTCCGCAAACTCATGACCGTGAGCGGCGTAGGCGCCAAGGCAGCCTTGGCTGTACTTTCTGCAATGCCTTTGGCCGAGCTGAACAAGGCGATCGTCTTCGAAGACGTAGCCGCGTTGACACGAGCCAATGGGATCGGAAAAAAGACCGCCCAGCGGATCGTTTTGGATCTGAAGGACAAGATCGATACGGTTGATACAGGTTTTTCTGTGCCGGACGGAGAAATCGTCGCCGGCAGTGCCAAAGACGAAGCAGTCAGTGCCTTGATCTATTTGGGATATACAAAGAGCGAGGCAATGACAGCCCTGGTCGGGATCACCGACCCTGATCTGACCGCCGAAGAGTATATCAGAAAAGCCCTTTCAAACAGATGACCAGTCGGGAGAATTTCATGGATAACAATGAACGTATCGTAGGCCTGGGTCTGCAACCGGAAGAAGAGACGATGGAACGGACGCTTCGACCCAAGCGCTTTTCCGAGTATGTGGGCCAGCGGGCCGTTACCGACAATCTGAAAATCTACATTGAGGCGTCCAGGATCCGGAAAGAACCGCTGGATCACGTCTTGTTCTACGGCCCGCCGGGGTTGGGCAAAACAACGCTGGCCGGGATCATCGCCAACGAGATGGGCGTGGATCTGCGCATCACCTCCGGCCCTGCCATCGAGCGGGCGGGAGACCTTGCAGCGATCCTGAGCAATCTGGATGAGGGCGAAGTGCTGTTTATCGATGAGATCCACCGGCTCAATCGCAGCGTGGAGGAGATCCTTTATTCCGCTATGGAAGACTTTGCGCTGGATATCGTGACGGGAAAAGGCCCTGCAGCCCATTCCCTGCGATTAAACCTGCCTCATTTTACACTGATCGGAGCTACAACGCGAGCAGGGAGCCTGTCGGCGCCGCTTCGGGATCGATTTGGCGTGGTATGCAAATTCGATATGTACGAGCCAGAAGAGCTGGCCGTGATCCTGCGCCGGTCCGCTGATATCCTGGGGGTCGCCATCGACGATGCGTCCACACGGGAGCTGGCGATCCGATCCAGGGGCACCCCCCGTGTAGCCAATCGTCTGCTCAAACGAGTAAGAGATTTTTGTCAGGTCAAAGGCTCCGGCGCCATTGACCTGGACATCACGGAGTCCACGCTGCAGTCCCTTGGGATCGACGAATTGGGACTGGAGGAACTGGATCGCACCATTCTCAGACTGATCATCCACAGCTTTGGCGGCGGTCCGGTGGGTATCGATACCATCTCTGCCTCCGTAGGAGAGGAGAGGATCACCATCGAGGACGTCTATGAACCTTATTTGATGCAGGCCGGTTTGCTTCATCGCACGCAGAAGGGGCGGATGGCATCCAAGACGGCCTACCATCACCTGGGTTTGATGATACCCGGAGAGGAACAGCTGAGCCTATGATTCGCTTACCGGGGAAAATAAAACGCCGGCTGATCCTGGCGGCGCTCATAATGGGGATGGCAGCTCAGGGCTCCGGGAGCTTGGGCGCTGAAACTGAAGACATCTATCTACGCATCGGACTGCTATACAATACTACCTCGGTGAGCAGCATTCGAATCGAGTCGGCAGAGGGCTTCCTGCTGATGCAGGAAACAGAAGGTCAGCCGGAGGAGATCCGGTCCCTGGCGGAGTATACCGCACTGGAGATCAGCCGGTCGGGCTCTGCGGTGATCGTGAAGGATCCTGACGGCGTTCTGATCTCAAACGATCTGTCGAAGGGATCGATTTTTATGAGCGCAGCGGAGACTTCGGAAGCGCGGATCATTTCCATTGGCGGTACGCAGTACAGGGATGGCGCTGCCCTTGAGGCGGATCCGGGCGCGGGACTTACGGTCATCAATTATGTTTCCCTGGAGCACTATCTGCGAGGCGTGCTGAGCAAAGAGATGTCGCCCGCCTATCCTGCGGAAGCGCTGAAGGCCCAGGCTGTAACAGCCCGCAGCTTTGCGCTGGACGGTCTGGGTAAGCACAGCCGGTATGGTTTTGACCTGTGCAGCGGGACCTGCTGTCAGGTTTATAAGGGAATCGAGGCGGAGTATCCTGCGACGGACGAGGCCTGTGCTGCCACCGCCGGGCAGGTCCTGGCCCATGACGACCGGATCGTAGCAGGCTATTATCATGCATACAGTGGAGGATATACGCAAAACTCCGAAGATGTATGGGTATCCGAAATCCCTTATCTTCGGGCTGTCCGCGACGATTTTGCCCCGGAATATTTATGGGGAGCCCAGCTTACGTTCAGCGAAATACGCGCGAAGCTGGAGGCGGGCGAATATGCGCCCGGTTCGATTCGAGCGATTCGCGTGGGCAGCAGACATGCCAACGGCTCAGTGGCTGAGTTGGTTATCGAAGGCACGGAGGAAACGATATCCTTGACAAAGGAACAGATCAGGACTGTTTTGGGTGCCGGTACGATCCGCTCCATGCGGTTTTCCATGGGCGATGCGCCGTCGCCCGCGATCGATATCGATCGCGGCCAGAGCGGCATCGCGCTCTGGAGCGCCGCAGGCGCCGCGACGGCAACAGACGCTCCGGTCGTGCAGGGCGCGTCCGGCGAAACGGCATTTCTGCCTATGAACGAGCTTGTGATCTGGGACGGAGAAAAGCTGGTCACTGCCGATACGCTGAGCGTCACGGAAACAACATTCACCGATATGACCGTCACCGGAGGTACCGTTTATTTCAGCGGCATGGGCTATGGTCACGGCGTAGGCATGCCCCAGACCAGTGCCAGAGAAATGGCGAATCAGGGTTACGGATATCAAGACATCCTGCGATATTATTACACAGGCGTGGACATCCGTCAGGCAAACGAACTATTGGATTGAGGTATTATGAACGTCAGTGATTTTGATTATGAGCTTCCCCAGGAGCTGATCGCGCAAACTCCCGCAGAAAAGAGAGACGCTTCCAGACTTCTGGTGATTCATCGGGACACCGGAGAATTGGAGCACAAAACCTTTCATGATATCCTTTCGTATTTTCGTTCGGGAGACTGTCTGGTCCTGAACGATTCCAAGGTGATTCCAGCGCGTTTGTACGGGCGTAAAAAAGATACCGGCGCCAACGTAGAATTCCTGCTTTCCAGAAGATTGCACAATGATACCTGGGAAACGCTGGTCCGTCCCGGTCGGCGTGTGCGGCCCGGCGACACGATGGCTTTTGGTCCAAGCGGAGAATTGGAGGCTACCGTAAGTGATTACGGTAAAGAAGGCACGAGACTCGTGGAATTTTCTTATCAGGGAGATTTCATGGAGAAGCTGGAAGCCATTGGAAAAATTCCCCTCCCGCCCTATATCGAAAGGGATACCACGCCGGAAGACACCGTGCGCTATCAGACAGTCTATTGCCAGGCAGAAGGATCTGTGGCGGCGCCCACGGCCGGTCTCCATTTCACACCGGAACTTCTGGCGGCAGCCGCAGAAAAAGGCATTCAGATCGCCCGTTTAACGTTGCACGTAGGGATCGGCACTTTCCGGCCGGTCAAGTGTGAACGAGTAGAGGAGCACGTGATGCACTTCGAAGACTACGTGGTTTCTCCGGCGGCTGCCGAGCTGATCAACCGGACCAAAGCCGCCGGCGGCCGGATCATTTCCGTGGGGACCACAGCCTGCCGGACGATGGAAAGCGCCACGGACGAAGCCGGCATTCTCCAGCCTGGTGCAGGCAGCACAGGGATCTTTATTTATCCGGGACATAAATTTAAAATGGTAGACAGCATGATCACCAATTTCCATCTGCCCAAATCCACGCTGCTCATGCTGGTCAGCGCTCTCTACGACCGGGAATCCATGCTCCGGGCTTACGAAACCGCCGTTCGCGAAAAGTACAGGTTCTTCTCCTACGGAGACGCGACCTTGATCTTATAGGAGCTTTATGAAACACGCAGTCACCTATCAATTGCATAAGACCGACAGCAGGACCAAGGCCCGCAGGGGTACTCTTGCCACGCCCCACGGCGACATTCAGACTCCGGTGTTCATGCCTGTAGGCACTCAAGCCACCGTCAAGGCCATGAAGCCCGAAGACATCAGAAAACTGGGAAGGGAAGGGGCCTCGATCATCCTGAGCAACACCTATCACCTGTATCTTCGTCCGGGTCACGAGATCATTCGGGAAGCCGGCGGTCTGCATCATTTTATGAACTGGGACGGGGCGATCCTCACCGACAGCGGAGGCTTTCAGGTATTCAGTCTTGGAGACCTTCGTAAGATCACCGAGGAAGGCGTATCCTTCCGGTCCCATATCGACGGCTCTTCTCACATGTTCACACCGGAAAAGAGCATCGAAGTCCAGAATGCCCTAGGGTCGGATATCATGATGGCCTTCGACGAGTGCGCGCCCTATCCGGCGGACAGAGCCTATGTGAAACGATCGCTGGAGCGGACGACCCGTTGGCTTCGCCGCTGCAAGGAATATCATAAGGATGTGGAGCGGCAGTCCTTGTTCGGGATCATGCAGGGTGGTGTTTATCCGGATCTTCGGCGGCAGAGCGCCGAAGAGATCGTGGAGTTGGACCTGCCCGGATATGCCATCGGCGGTCTTTCCGTAGGGGAGCCCAAAGACCTGATGTATGAAGTGCTGGATTCCTGCGTTGACTATCTGCCGAAAGACAAAGCCCGCTACCTGATGGGGGTGGGTAGTCCCGATTGCCTGTTCGAAGGCGTGGAACGGGGGATCGACATGTTCGACTGCGTCCTGCCCACCCGGATCGCCAGGAACGGCACGGCTTTTACGTCACATGGGCGCGTGGCCATTAAAAATGCAAAATATGAAAGAGATTTTACACCCCTGGATCACGACTGCGACTGCTACACCTGCCGGAATTACAGCAGAGCCTATTTGCGCCATCTCTTTAAATCCAATGAGATCCTGTCTTCCATGCTGTTGACAGAGCACAATCTGCACTTTTTGATCCGGACCATGGAAAACATCCGTCTGTCCATCGAAGAAGACCGTTTTCTGGAATACAAAAGGGATTTCTATGAACAGTACGGAGGCTTCTGATGACAAACGATACCACGGCTAACACACTTTCCTCGCCATGTGTCCACGCTGATCGCTGCGGCGGCTGCAGCTATCAGGGTGTTTCTTATGATGAACAGCTGAGCATCAAACAGAAGCTGGTGGAAGAACTGCTGGCCAAAGCGGGAATGGATCCGAAACTGGCCGGTAGCATTGAACCATCGCCGGTACTGTACCGCTATCGGAACAAGATGGAGTACACCTTCGGAAACGAGTACAAGGACGATCCGCTGACCTTGGGTCTGCATAAGCAAAAGAGCTTTATGAGCGTCGTCCATACCGGGGCATGCCAAATCGTTCCCGAAGCCTTCAATACTATTCTGAAAGACACGCTTTCTTTCTGCACGGAACAAGGCTATGGGTTCTACCACAAAAAAAGCCATCAGGGACTCCTGCGCAGTCTGATCCTGCGGAAAGGCATCCGGACCGGAGAACTTTTGGTAAACATCGTCACATCGTCCCAAGCGCCATTTGACGTCACGGGCTTTCGGGACAGGATCCTGGGGCTTTCCCTTGACGAGGAAGTCGCCGGGATCCTGCACACCCTCAACGACGGTGTGTCTGACGCAGTCAGCTGTGACAACATGACAGTCCTGTACGGCAGAGATTATTACAACGAACTGCTGATGGGCCTCCATTTTCAGGTGGGCGCCTTTTCCTTTTTTCAGACCAATGTAGAGGCCGTGGAGCGGATGTTTGCTGACGCTTTGTCCCTGATCCCGGCTTTGGACGGAAAGATCGTCTGGGACCTGTATTCCGGTACGGGGACCCTGGCTCAGGCTGTGGCGCCCAAAGCAAAGGAGGCAGTCGGTGTGGAGCTCTCCCAGGAATCTGTGTCCATGGCGCGGGCGAATGCGATCCGGAACGGCCTTCCGAACTGCCGTTTTATTGCCGGAGACGTCCTGGAAGCCTTGGACGATATGACAGATCCTCCCGATGTGATCATCGTAGACCCGCCACGGTCCGGCATCCACCCCAAAGCGATGAAGAAGATCGTTTCTTACGGCGTCCCGCAGATCCTTTATATTTCCTGCAATCCCAAGACGCTGATCCAAAACCTGCCCGAAGCGGCTGAGGCCGGCTACGAGGTCAGGCACTTGAAGGTCTATGATAATTTTCCGTTTACGCGACACGTGGAGAAGGTTGTCTTGATATCAAAGGTGAAAAGGAGTGAATAAAAATTAGAAAGAAATTATGGCGCCGGGGGAGAATATGATATGGCGGATGCGAAGATAAGAAAAAAAGGGTATCTGTCAAAGCTGGCTTCCTCCCTGCGCGACCTTTGGAGTGCCCGGGAAATGCTGGGGCTTGGCAACATCAGGAGGAAAGGCCGCCTGCAATATTTTTTTGCTTTCCCTCTGGCCATGACTTTTGTCAATGTTCAGAATTACATTTTGGAAGATGGAATCGGCCTATTCGGATTAGCCCATACCACCATTACATTCCTTGCATTTGCGATCGGAGCTATGGTAATATTCGCTTTTTCAAATGAAGGGAACATATCCGCCATCTCAAAAATTTCTGCTGTGATCACTTTGGTCGGCTTTATTCCATGGTTTCTCCTTCTGGACAGCTACCTCTCGCTTATATGTGATGTGGTTTTTATGGCAGGTGTGGGAGGATGCGTGTCCGGCAGCAGTTTTTCATTTGTATTTATGCTGAACAATGCGGAGCGTTTCTATGCCAGCACGCTGATGCTGCTATTCATCGACCTGGTAGAACTAAGCGCTGAATATGGCGGTATTTCCCCAATTGCAGGGAAACTCTTCGCTCTGGGCATGATTGCCGCTCTGTGCGTTTGCACATATCTGTCAAAAGATGAAGACTACCGTGGAGCCGGAGAAAAGGAAATGATGCGATTTGATCCGAGCATCCTGCTCGTGCTATTTCTCTTTTTTTCCTACTTTGCTATTCGTATAACTGGTTTTTATTCCCCTGCTTTTCAACATCCGTCATACGGGTGGCTATGGGGCATCCTTGCGCATATACTGATTCTTGGCTGCATTATCCTGCAGGTGGTATTCAGGCGGAGTATCTGGTATCTGTGCAACGTGTTTTTTATCGCGTCGATCATGAGCCATTTAATGTGGTATATTAAGCTTCCGGAGCTTGCCTATCTGTTTTCGGAGTTAAAAGAAGTCGGATTATTGATCACATTCTACCTGACCGGTTGTATTACAAATAAATTTTGCGATTTCCGCATGCACAAACGCCTCATTCTGTCATGTATGGCTGTCATCGGAATTCTGTACGTCGGGATCGATATCCTGCATACGATACTTGTCACTCAGTCTATCGCCGTTGTCACAGCCGCAGCTTTATTCGTCATTTTCTTGCTGCTTTCACCAGCCTTTTCGCAGTATCTGTTTTTTGCAGACTGGTCAAAGGAGTTTCGGCAAATAAGCATGAACCCATTGATTGGCGGCGTCATACAAAGAAACGGAGGGGAATGGAATCCGCTTCCAAGCCTGGATGACACCAATTTATCGCCGCGTGAAAAACAGGTTGTATTATTGCTTCTGCGAGGAATGACATTGAGACAGGTTGCCCCGGAGCTGGGCCTAACCGTTTCCACGGTGTCCACATACAGCAAGTCTATTTATAAAAAGCTGGGGATCAACAGCCGCGCGGAATTGTTTCTGTTGTTCAGTCATCCTGGTTCGACCCAACCAATGGAATCAGCTAAAAAGGAATAAGACGTTATAGGCCTGCTTGCATATCCTCTCCCTATTTTGGAGAGGTTTTTTTTGTCCCTCCCAAAATTGGGATATTGATTCGTAAAAATATCTGTTGCTAAATGAGTAATATAAAGACGGGAAAGGAGGATTTTATGCACTGGTTTAAATCAATCTTATCCCCTAAAGCGGATTCCCCTGTTCCACCGGATGGAATGAATACCGACCAGGAAAAGCAGTGGCGAGTATCCCAGCTTACGGAGGATGAGTCCAAAGCTTTCTATTGGTTCAGGCAGGGGTATACAGCTTCTTGGACAGCCGAGACCATGCTTCTTGACCGTAAGACTGCCAAAAGGTTGTTTGATTCCATTTATCGCAAGCTGTGTGTAGCCGACGAAGGCGAGGTCAGCAGAGTATACCGTGCTGCGAAACTGACACCGGAGGAACTTCCCACAGAGGAGGACAGCCCGTAGACAGGCTATTCCGTTTCAGATCTGTAATTTATTGCTACAATCCAATCAATCCGGAGGGGGGTAAAATGAAAAAGCGTTTAAAATTGTTGTGCGGATTGATCATAGTGCTGATGCTCCTGGTTCCGTTGCAGCCGGGAGTCTTTGCAGAAACCTCAATGACCTGGTTTGACTTTCATTATCGTTACATTAAAATGGGAACAGAAATCGAAATAACGAGCTACTGGGGAACGGATTCGGACATTACAGTCCCATCGCGCATTTATGATGTGCCTGTAACAAGTGTCAATCTAATGGCAATCCTGTACCCGGAGGCGCTCCGGAGTGTGGGAATCCCTGCAGGGGTGACCGAGATTCAAGCCGGTTCTCTTGCAAACTGCCCGAACCTCAAAGAGTTGGACTTTTGGGGCAACGCCCCCCGGGTATGGGGCGGCGCAATTGAGCAGCCATTCTGTAATAATGCTCCGGATTTTAAAATATACTATCTTCCGGGCAAAACAGGCTTTACTGACCCATGGTACGGATACTCCCCGGTAGTGGCTCCTGTACCTTTTATAGACCATGCCTTCTACAAATCAGAAGGCTACACTTACCAGATTCTTCCGGACAACAGTGCAGCTATTGTGAAATACAACTATGGGGACTATCAACCTGATGTAGTGATTCCGGCTCAATTGGAAGGCCATCCTGTCAGAAGGATCGGTCCCGGCACTTTCAAATATGATCGAATCAGCAGCGTTCGAATCCCTGATGGTGTCAAAAGTATCGGGGAGTATGCCTTCCAATACTGCGGGCTTAAGGATGTAACCATTCCCGGCAGTGTTACCCGAATCGAAGAAAGAGCCTTTTACCATTGCGGTTTGGAGAGAGTTTCACTGCCCCGGCAAGTGACATTTATCGGGGATGAAGCCTTTCGGGAGTGCAGCGAACTGCGGATGGCCAAGTTTTTCAGCAAACCGACAAGTATGGGAATTCAGGTTTTTGAATCATGTGCTCCTGATTTCATGATTTACTATCTACCCGGAGTGTCCGGGTTTACCAACCCGTGGAACGGCTACAGAACAGCAGAGCTGCCTACAGCACCAAGCAGCAGCGGACAACAGCAGGCTTCTCCCATTGCGCTGCAGGCCCAGGCGGGAGCCGTCAATATAACCCTCAATTGGAATCGTGCCGCTGATTCAAGAGAGATATCCGGTTTCAATGTTTATAAAGGAACCTCTCCTCAGGAGCTGAACGGTCAGACCAGAGAGGAGGCTTTTGTTGCCGGCACTTCCTACTTGGACCGGCAGGTGCAAAGCGGCACAACATATTACTATTGCGTTAAACCTGTTTATGGAGATAACAGCATTGGAGCGCCTTCAAATATTGTGTCTGCGGCAACGCAGTTTTCTGCCGGGGCAGATCAGACCGGAACCATTCAACTGACGATTAACAACCCCATATTGACCAGCAATGGCGACCTCAGGGAAATCGACACGGGTTTTGCCACTGCTCCGTTAATCAAAGGCGGCAGGACATTTCTTCCTATCCGCGCGGTGGTCAACGAAATCGGAGGGGATACTCAGTGGGATGGCGTCGAAAAAAAGGTTATCATTCACTATGGCAAGAAAGCCGTTGAATTGTGGATCGGACAGACCAAAGCACGCATTAACGGCGTTGATACAACGATGCCTGCAGCGCCGTTCATCTCTGAAACCGGGCGTACCATGCTGCCGCTCCGGTTTATCGGAGAGAGCCTGGGATGCGATGTTTTCTGGGATGGAACCACGAAATCCATTACCATCAACTACGGGGAGGAAGTCGATCAAGAGTCAACGGCGTCCGCTTCTGCGGATATGCTTCCCGGGGGGATCCCCGGTGTGATTTCTGCGCCGGTAATCTCTGATTTGCAGGTATTAAAGGATGATAGCGGCGTTCCTTATTTCCAGATGGAAGTGCTTATACCGGAAGCAGTCAGGATTTTGGATCAGGTGCGTCCATCCGGTGGGTGGGTTGATCTGGAAAGTCTAGAGGTAGTTGACGGCAGTGATGAGATTCCGGATGGAGGAGGTCTGGAAGTAGCTATGCGATCGCCTGTGCCGGGAAAGCCGGGAAAATATTATATTACTTTTGAAGCGATAGACGAAGGTGGGCTTTCGGAGGTCTTAATCAACGAGAGGAATTATACCTTTAAAACCCGGTTCAGTTATGCATACGGTGTCAGCGACGGCTACGAGTATGTCTATTCACCATGGTCAAATGAACTATCCGGTCAATCGGAAGAGTACTATCGGAGCGAAGAAGAATAGTTCATTCAGTAGATAAAAATAAATCAAATGGAGGATGTAATAATGAAAAAAAGACTGTTGACTTGCTTGCTTACACTGATGTTGGTTGTCGCAATGTTTCCGGTGAGCGCGCTTGCCGCCTTGCCGGATGGCGTACCCTCGTCTCTTGAAGCCCCAAGTATCAAGGGTATTGAACTTAAGTACAACGAAGATGGGATCCCATACTTTGAGGCTCAGGTGTATTTTCCTCAGAGTGTTCTCAATTTGGACAGTGAAGCACCCGGCGGCGGCTCGGTATTCTGGGACTATTCGGTGAAAGTTGATAACGGTGATTGGGGAGAGTACGGCGGCGGAGGATACATCAATGTTTATACCGGTGGCGAAGATGGTGAGGGGCCCGTCAGCGCGGGTGCTTTCCCAATCACCTTCGATCCTGTTGACGAGGGCAGTCTGACCTCCATTGATATAAAGAGTCATTTGTATTCTTACCGGCTCCGGGTTTATTACGATTACTATGAAGGCTGGCCGGACGTGCAGCCGATTTATTCTGCTGTTTCCAATGTGGTGACGATCGGGTCAGGCAGTTTTTACGCGGATGCCAGCAAATGGGCTGAGCCGGAACTGAAAAAAGCCAACGATCTCAGCCTGATTCCTCCTATTTTGCAGGGGGCGGATATGACAAAGCCCATCACCCGTGAGGAGTTCGCCGAGCTTGCCGTGTTGCTTCACGAGAAGGTGACCGGAACCACTACGACTCCTGCGGCTCCCAATCCCTTTACTGATACAACAAATAGCCAGATATTAAAGGCCTATAAGCTGGGTATCACAGCGGGAACTTCGGCCACGACTTTTTCTCCGAAAACGCTGATCAATCGGGAGCAATGCGCCGCCATGCTGTTTCGGGCAATCAAAGCCATCAATCCTGATGGAGATTACAGCATCGCGGGAATCAAGGACTTCGTGGATCAAAAATTTGTATCCAGTTGGGCGGTAGATGCCACGAAATATATGGCGAAGCTGGGCATTATAAAAGGGGATGCATCAGGAAACTTTATGCCGAAGGCTACGACCACAGCGCAGGCCGCAGCGGGCTACGGCATGGCAACAAGAGAGGCAGCAATACTTATGACGGTAAGGACTTATGAAGCTATGAACGAATAGACAGACGTCCAAGGCAGGCGAGAGGGGAAGAAAATGGAAAGTTCCGCATCAAGGTGCGGAACTTTCCTTGATTGAATACAAGGGATTGCGTCAAGCTCATTTGTGCGAAGTGACTCACCCTCATGGACAGTTTCATTTACAGCAAATAAATTATACCATATAGCAAGTTGATCTTTGAGATTTGCATTGGGCAAGTATAATGATGGCAGAGATATTAATGCAAATTGTTAAGAGGAATAGAAGCATGCTTACTGAAAGAATACAAAAAATGCGGAACAAACTCTGGGACACAAGGCCGTGCATCACCGCAGAGCGATTGGTCCTTGCCACCGAGGCTTATCAAAAATTTGCAGGAGAGGCGATCCCTGTGTTTCGAGCCAAAGTCGTGAAGCACATCATGGAGCGCATGACCACGCTGATCCTGGAAGACGAGCTGATCGTCGGGACGGCGACCAACAAGTACAGAGGCGCCAATTTGCACCCGGAGTTTCAGTCCAGTTCCTGGTACATCAGCGACATCGATGAATTTCCTGTAAGAACAAAAGATCCATATGATGTTTCGCCCCAGGATAGGGAGCAAATTTTGAATACCCTGAAATATTGGGAAGGAAAGTCCATGGAAGATTTGTCGAAGACGGCGCTTCCTGCCCATATCGAAGAATGCATCAAGGACGACATCATCACCGTCGGCTTGCGCAACGGCGTTTCCGGCGAAACCTTATGCAATCATGAAAAAATATTAAAAATCGGTCTTCGCGGATACATGGATGAGTGCCAGGCAAATATCGACAAGACTATCAGCGCCAGTAAGGAAGATCAGGAAAAAATCGATTACTGGACAGCATGCATCATCCAATGCGAAGGCTTGATCGAGTATGCCCACAGAATGGCAGCGGAGGCCGAGCGTCAGGCTGACGCTTGCGATGATGAAGCCAGGAAAAAAGAGCTCAAGGTGATCGCCGAAAACTGCAGAATCGTTCCGGAGAATCCGCCCCGGAACTTTTACCAGGCCTTGCAGATGATATGGTTCGTCCACGTCTATTTTCATATCGAAGTGTGCACTACAGCCAACGGCTTCGGGCGATTTGATCAATATATGTGGCCGTACTACAAGAAAGATGTCATCGATGAGAAGAATATCACCGAAGAATTCGCATTTGAGCTGCTGTGCTGCCTGTACTTGAAATCCTGTGAAGTATACGAAGTGAGAGACAAGTGGTATGCTACGTCCTTCGCCGGCTATCCCATGTGGCAGATCTTAGTGGTCGGAGGACAGACCCGGGACGGAAAAGACGCCACCAACGAACTCTCCTATGTTTGCCTGGAGGCTGCCAACCAGTTGAAGACGACGCAGCCTGTTATGGCCGTGAGAGTATGGGAGGGCACGCCTGAGGAATTGATGCGAAAGGGCTGCAAAATGATCCAGGAGGGCCAGGCGAACCCCGGCTTCTTCAATGATGTCACAGCGATGAAGATGGCCCTTGGCAAGGGCTGTACTTTGGAAGAGGCCAGAGACTGGACGATCGTCGGATGCATCCAGCCCGGCGCCGGCGGCGGGACCGCAGACGGTTCGCCCGATGCAGGCTACGTCAATATGGGGAAAATGATCGAGTTCGTGCTTCATAACGGCGTCGATCCTTCCACCGGAAAACTGATGGGACTGCAGACAGGAGATCCGCGCGAATTCAAGGATATTGAAGAATTCAAGAATGCTTTGAAGAAGCAGATCCTCCATCACTACGATCTGGTTCGTACGGGTTATAACGTCATGCAGGGGATCCATATGCTGAGATACCCGGTCATTTTTGCCTCCATGGTCACGGACGGCTGCGTGGAGAGCGGGAAATCCGTTCAGCATGGCGGAGCGAAATATTCAACGGCAGGCCTATATATAACAGGAGCCGCGAATATGGCCGATTCCATCGCTGCGATACAAAAATGCGTATATGAAGATCAAACCATCACGATGGACGAATTGATCAGGGCACTGGACAGCAATTTCGAGGGAGAAGAGAGAATGCGTCAGCTTTTGCTGAACAAACCTCCGAAATTTGGTAACGACAATGCCTTCGTGGACGGTATTTACAGAGAAATGACGCATTTCATTGCAGACAATGTACAAACCTGGAAGGACGCCAGAGGCGGCACCTATTCCTTCAACGTTCATTCCCAGACAGTGAATATATCTCACGGGCAAGTCTGCGGCGCAACGCCTGACGGACGCCGCGCCGGAGAACCCTTCTGCGACAATGCGTCACCGATGATGGGACGTGACACCAGCGGACCCACTGCTACCGTAAAATCTGTGGCATCCATGGGCCAGGAGGCATTCCACGACGGCGCACTGTTCAACCTGAGGTTTGATCCCAAGGGCGTGGAAGGCGAAAACGGATTAGCTGCCATCGAAGGCGTTATCAAGACCTATTTTGAGCATGGCGGGGAGCACATTCAAATCAATGTGGTCGATAAAGAAACGCTTCTGGATGCCCAGGTCAATCCTGAAATGCACAAGGGACTCATGGTTCGCGTGGCGGGCTATATGGCTTATTTCACTGAACTGGACAAGAGCGCGCAGGATACCATCATCTACAGAACGGCTCATTTTTCCAATGAGAACTGAGCAATGTTGAAAACAACGATAAAATGAGCTAAAATCAGGGCGTGAAGGATTTCCTTCACGCCTTTTTTATTCTTACAGAACGGAATGCGGAATTGATTCAAGTCATAAGAAATATACTGCAGGAAGAAATCGTTTTTGCCGTCTCAGCGCTCCTGGCTGCCGTTACTTCGCTTTTCGTAACGCCGTCCATCAAAGCCGTCGATCTGAAGGTGATTTTTTCTCTTTTTAATCTGATGCTGATCAGTGTTGCGTTCGAAGAGTACGGCCTGCTGGACGGAATTGCAGTCAATATTCTCGGCCGAGTGCGCAGTGAAAGGCGCATAGGACTTGTTATGATCTTCACGACAGCAGGTCTTGGGATGCTGATGACCAACGATGTAGCGCTTCTGACCGTCGTGCCAGTCACTATTGCGATGGCAAAAAAGGCGGGCTTCGACCCTATAAAAGTCATCGTGCTTGAAACAGCGGCTGCTAATATCGGAAGCAGTTTTACGCCCTTTGGCAATCCTCAGAACTTGTACTTATACAATTTTTTTCGCATGAATACAAGGGAATTCTTCGCAGTCATTTCGCCTTTTGTGGCAGCAGGAATGCTTGCCTTGCTGTTTGTAAACCTTGGTAATTCGACCGAATCGATGAATATCGAACTGGAAGCAGCTCATCTGAGGCATAAAAGAAGGATGATGTATTATGGAGGCTTATTCATTCTGGTGATCCTTTCCGTTCTTAGAGTAACGGACTACAGAATTATAACAGCGGCCGTTGTTGTATCCGCAATGGCTCTGGATCGGAGACTCATCAAGAGGGTAGACTATTATCTTTTGGGTACGTTTGTAAGCTTTTTTATATTCGTGGACAATGTGACCCGCCTGAGTGCCGTCAATATTCTTGCCCGAAGTATTCTGGATTCACCCTTGCGCGTGTTTGGGATCTCAGCATTGCTGTCCCAGGTCATCAGCAATGTTCCCGCCGCCATTCTTGTCAGTGGGTTTACCCCGTTATATAAAGAAGTGCTCCTTGGCGTCAGTGTAGGAGGCATTGGAACTCTCGTGGCATCACTGGCCAATCTCATCTCCTACAAAATATATTCCAGATCGTATGCCGGCAAGCAATACAGGCGTTCCTTTCACCGGCTCAACGCGGCTCTTTTTGTCTTTTTATCCGCTTTCGTGATATTATACAGTCAGGCGAAGTAACTGTCGGATCGAAAACGAGGAGGAACGTGGAATGAATAAGTACGCTTTCAAAGACTATTTTCATGCGCCGGAAGGAAAAATCTCGAAGCGGATGCTGTTCAAGAGCGATAATGTCATCGCCTTTGTTCTCAACATTGCTAAGGGAGAAGTGCTGCCCGGGCATACGCATCTGGATTCAACGCTTTTTCTCCAGGTCATGGAAGGCACAGCCAAGGTGATCACCGACGGCAAAGAAACGTTATTGCAGCCTGGTGAATTGATGCAGGTGGATGGACAGGAAAGTCTGCAGGCGATCAATACCGGCGAAGATGTGCTGCGCCTGTTTGTTACAATTTCTCCCATGGGTTCAGAGGCTTTCGCTACAGACGCAAACGTCTGATGATCCCTTCGGAGGTACTTGTGGGAAATACTGAAAAATTTGAAATGATCGCCAATGCTTATGACACCCCCGAAAGGATCCGTATCGCTAAAATATCTGCCGATGCCATTCGGGGCGATCTCCTAAAGCATGGGATCGATACAAAAGACATGGACGCCATCGATTTCGGATGCGGGACGGGACTTGTTGGGATTGGTCTGCTGGACTGCTTTCGTTCAGTTCTTTTTCTGGACACCTCAGAAAGCATGATCTGCCGGGTGGAAGAAAAGCTCAGAAACTCGGACGTGCGCAACGCCGGCACACTCTGTTATGACCTGGAAAAAGAGAGCCTTTCGGATCTCCGTGCTGACTGCATTTTTATGGCTCAGGTGTTGCTTCATATACAGGATACGGAAGCGATCCTATCCAGATTATATGACATTCTTCATGAAGGCGGACAGCTGCTGCTCGTCGATTTCGATAGAAACGAACAAATCGTTTCGGATCTCGTCCATCATGGATTTGACCAGCATGAACTGACATGCATTTTAAGGAGCATTGGGTATAAGCGAGTTCATGCTAATACGATCCATAGCGGAAGCAAAATATTCATGGGTCAGGATGCGTCGATGTTTGTGATGGGCGCTGGGAAGTAGACGGAGAAAAAGCAATAGAAAGAGGGCGATATGGCAACACAAAGAATACAAAGAATGCGAGAACGGCTTTTCAATACGGTTCCTTCCATCACAGCAGAACGACTGGTGCTGGCTACGGAGGCGTATCAAAAATTTGCCGGCGATGCGGTCCCAATTTTTAGGGCAAAAGTCGTAAGCCACATCATGGAACACATGACAACGCTCATTCTGGAAGACGAACTGATCGTTGGTACGGCGACCAATGCGTACAGAGGCGCCAATTTGCATCCAGAATTTCAGTCAAGCTCCTGGTACAGAAGGGATATCGACGAATTCTCAAAGCGCAGCAAGGACCCTTATTATATTTCACCGGAAGATAAGGCAACGATCCTTGCAACGTTTCCCTATTGGGAAGGAAAGTCCATGGAAGACCTGGCGCAGCACGCCCTTCCGCCACACATTCGGGAATTGGAGGCGGATGATGTGCTTTGCATCGGATTAGAGAACGGCGTCTCCGGGGAAACGGTATGTGACCATGAAAAAATCCTTACGACAGGGATCAGAGGGTATATCGATGAATGCCGTAAGAACATTGAAAATGTCATTCCGCAGAGCATGGAAGAACAGGCGCAGGTGGATTTTTGGAGAGCTTGCATCATTCAGGGCGAGGGATTGATCACCTATGCCCATCGCATGGCTGCAGAAGCCGAGCGTATGGCTGCGGACTGCGATGACGTTACGCGGCGAAAGGAGCTTCTCACGATTGCAGAAAATTGCAGGGTCGTTCCCGAATATGCGCCCAGGAGTTTCCAGCAAGCGCTTCAGGCTGTATGGTTTGTGCATGTCTATTTCTATATTGAAGTCTGCACGACCGCCTGCGGGTTCGGCAGATTCGATCAATATATGTGGCCTTTCTATAAAAAGGACGTGATCGACGAAAAGAATATCACGAGAAACGAAGCACTAGAGATGCTGGAATGCTTCTATCTCAAAGCTTGTGAAGTATATGAAGTAAGAGACAGCTGGTATGCGGCAGCCTTCGCGGGTTATCCGATGTGGCAGATTCTGGTCGTTGGCGGTCAGACCTCGGAAGGCAAGGATGCGAGCAATGATTTATCTTATCTGTGCTTGGAAGCTGCAGATGACCTGAAAACGACACAACCTGTCATGGCGTTGAGGATTTGGGAGCAGACTCCGAAAGAACTGATTCGATTCGCATGCAAGATGGTCCAGGAAGGGCAGGCAAACCCGGGATTCTTTAGTGATGATGCAGGGATCAAGATCTCGCTCGCCAAAGGATGTACAATAGAGGAGGCCAGAGACTGGACCATCGTCGGTTGCATACAGCCTGGTCCGGGTGGTGGCGGGACCGACGGTTCACCGGATGTGGGTTATGTCAACATGGGCAAAATGGTCGAGTTTGTACTCCATAACGGCCTGGATCCGGCCACTGGGAAGCGCATGGGGTTGGAAACCGGAGATCCCAGAGGCTTCAAGGATATTGAAGAGTTTAAAAATGCGCTCAAGAAGCAAATACGCCATCATTACGAAATCGTGCGGATCGGCTACAATCTGATGCAGAGCATCCACATGAACAGGTATCCGGTGATTTTCGCATCAATGGTTACCCGGGGATGTGTCGAAAGCGGCAGATCCGTACAGCACGGCGGCGCGAAATATTCAACAGCGGGCATCTATGTGACTGGGGCAGCAAATTTAGCGGACTCCATCGCGGCTGTGGAAAAGTGTGTATTTCAAGACAAAGACCTGACCATGGATGAATTGATCCGGGCCTGTTCCACGAACTTTGAAGGGCAGGAAAGGATTCGACAGCTTTTGTTGAACAAGCCCGAAAAGTATGGAAATAATCAGGAGCATGTCGACAGTATTTATAAAGAAATGATCCATGATATCGCCGAGACGGTACAAGGCTGGCGTGATGCCCGTGGCGGACATTACAGCTTCGGCATCGATTCTCAGACTATGAACATACCCCATGGCGCTGTCACGGGGGCTCTTCCCGACGGACGGCTTGCCGGCGAACCTCTTTGCGACGCCGCATCGCCCATGATGGGCAGGGATATACAAGGCCCCACAGCTACCGTAAAATCCGTCGCCTCAGTGGAGCCGGAAAGATTGGAGGAAGGTGCTCTGTTCAATCTGCGCTTTGATCCCAGGGGTGTTCAGGGTGAAAGCGGTCTGAACATTATCGAAGGTGTGATAAGGACATTCTTCGAAAGCGGAGGCCAGCATATCCAAATCAATGTCGTGGACACGAAAACACTTCTGGATGCGCAGGACAATCCAGAAAACTATAAGGGTCTCATGGTCCGAGTAGCCGGTTATATGGCGTACTTTACTGATCTTGACAGACGAGCGCAGGATGCCATCATTTGCAGGACTGCACACTTAGCGAATCATTAGCAATACCGAATGAATGGAGGACGAGAATGAAAGTATTTATCAGCGCAGATATCGAAGGGATCACCACAACAACATTTTGGTCTGAAACAGAACCGGAGAATCCGGAATACAGAAAGCATGCCGAGCAGATGACAAAGGAAGTCCTTGCCGCCTGTCAAGGCGCCTTGGAGGCGGGCGCTACAGAAATTATTGTCCGGGATGCCCATGCTTATGCGAACAACATTGATATCCATGCGCTCCCCAAAGAAGCCAAACTCATCAGAGGCTGGTCCGGTCATCCTTATATGATGGTTTACGGAATTGACCCCTCCTTTGATGCAGCTGTCTTTATCGGATACCATTCAGCGGCGTCTAAACGCGGAAACCCTTTGTCTCATACCGAAAGTCTGCGTCCGTTGTATGTGAAGATCAATGGTCGGCTGGCCAGTGAGTTCATGCTGTTCAGTTATGCTGCAGCCATAGAAAAAGTACCTACTGTCTTTCTGTCCGGTGACAAGCAATTGTGTGATGATTCAACAGACTTGCATCCCGGATTGATCACTTGTCCGGTGAAAGAAGGCTTTGGAGAGGCTACGATCAACTATAATCCCATCAATACGTTGAGCAATATAAAAAATGGCGTCTGCCAGGCTTTGCTCCAAAAACGCGGGCAGGATCTTCCGGCGCTGCCCGACAGCTATGAATTGGAAATATGTTACAAAGATCATGTCAGAGCGGAAAAGTGTTCTTACTATCCCGGTGTCGAAAGACTGAACGACAATACCATACGTTTT
>CALLHZ010000079.1 GCA_938009115.1 uncultured Clostridia bacterium | reverse complement strand
TGACGAAGGCGGAAGCGGATGAAATCATGGATGCCATCGAAGAAAATATGGCGACCTGTGATGGAAGTGGGAGCGGCCGTATCGGCGCCGGCATGGGTGCCAGCTTCGGATTCGGGCGGGGCGGACAGAACAGGACCGGCGGGTGCTTCGGCGGCCAGGCCGGGCAGCAGTCGCTGTAAAGTTTCATCGCAAAAAGGGGCCGGCCGGACATTTCCCAGCCGGCCTCTTTTTGCGGCAGCCTTCGTGAATCGCGCGCTATTGTATGCAATGCAGTGCTTTGATATAATGCAGTGTAATACGGAGGAAAGACTTATGACCGGAAACCTTTGGATCGGCCTTCTGAACAACGCATCCCTTCTGCTGGCGTTGTTTGTTGTCTTTGAGATCAGCCAGCTGGTGGCAGGAAAAAGCCCGACGCTCCAACAGGTCGTGAACGGCGTGCTCATCGCGGCGATCTGCCTTGCCATCATGAAGATCCCTTACCCCATGTATCCCGGTCTGGTGTTCGATACCCGGACGATCCTTCTGAGTGTAACGGCGCTTACCATCGGGAAAATCCCGGCGCTCATCGCAGCTTTTGCGGCAGCAGCCCTGCGCTTCTCCATGGGCGGCGTGGGCATTTACATGGGGATCGCAACGATCCTTACCAGCGCGGCCACGGGCTTGTTTTGGCGGCGTTATGTTCATCCAAAATTCCATAAAAGCAGATGGTTGAGCATCTATTTGATGAGCCTTCTGGTTCATTTGCAGATGGTATTATGTGTTTTTATGCTTCCGGAGCCTTTTCGGTCTGAAGTGTTTCAAACCACAGCGCTCCCGGTGATGCTGCTCTATCCGCCGGCGTCGGTGGCCCTCGGCCTTTTGATCATGAATCAGCAGGACCGCAAAAAATATCAGGATGAGGTCCGTGAAAATGAGGAAAAATTCCGGAGGATCACCGAAAATATCTCAGACGTGGTTTGGACTGCAGATCTGAACATGAAGACCACTTATGTCAGCCCCGCTGTGGAGCGCCTTTTGGGTGAAACGCCTGAAGCGCATTTACGTCGACCCGTTGAAGAAAAAATGACGCCCCGTTCTCTCGCTATGCTTCAACAAGTATTTATGGAAGAGATAAATCTGGAAGGGCAGCCGGGTACGGATCCGAACCGGACCCGGGTCGTAGAGGTGGAGCACTTCCACGCGGACGGGCATAAACTGTGGCTGTCCATGCATATTTCTTTTGTCCGCGACGCGAACGGCACCCCCACAGGTTATCAAGGGGTCAGCCGGGATATCACCGCCCGTAAAAATGCCGAAGAAGCCCTTCACGAGAGCGAGCGCAGCAAGTCGCTCCTGATTTCCCATATCCCCGGGATCGCCTACCGGTGCCGCCACGACAAAGACTGGACTATGGAATTTATTTCTCAGGGTTGCCTTGCCATGACTGGCTACGCTCCGGAAGCATTGATCGGAAACAGCGCCATATCTTTTAATGAGTTGATTTGCCCGGAGTACCGGCAGGTGCTTTGGGATGAGTGGTCCTTTGCCATCCGTGACAAACGGCAGTTCCGCTATGAATATCAGATACAAACGATCACCGGACAGCGCATATGGGTCCTGGAAGTAGGGCAGGCGGTATGGGACGCAGCCGGCGAAGTGGAGGCTCTGGAAGGGATCATCGTCGACATCACCGAAACGAAAGAAGCCCTGGACAGGATCCACTATATGGATGAGCATGATGATATGACGGGATTGTTCAACCGGAAATATTTTGACGCCAGGATGGCAGCCTATGAGGGAAGCCTCATGCTCCCCATATCTCTGATCATTTGCGACATCAATGGTATTCGCCTCATTAACGATGCCTTCGGCCACGAGGCCGGCGATCGCCTGATCACTGAAACGGCAAAAGTGCTGCAGCGCAGCTGCGGACAGGGCGCTGTCCTGGCCCGTACCGGCGGAGATGAATTTGCTGCGATTCTTCCCGGAAAGGATGGCCAGGCTGCTATTGAACAGATCGAGCGCACACGCAGCGAAATCGATACTTTTAATTTATCCTGCGAAAGGGATGAGGAGAGAATCAGCCTGGCCATCGGGTCTGCCGCCAAGGAAAATCCCGCTCAGACACTGGAGGATGTGGAAAAGGAAGCGGCTGAGGCATTGCGGCGCAGCAAGCTTTTTGAGCAGAAGAGCCGAAATAATGCCGTCCTCTCCTCGATCATGTCCACGATGTATGCCAGAAGCCAGGAGACAGAAGCGCATTCCCAGCGAATGGCGGAGCTTTGCGGAGCGATTGCAGCGCGGATGGGCGTGCCGAAAAACGAGCTGGACAAGCTTCATTTGTTTGCAATGATCCACGATATTGGAAAAATCGGCATCAGTGACAGTGTTTTAAACAAGCCGGCAAAGCTCAGCGAAGAAGAGTGGGTCATGATGAGGCGGCACCCTCAGATCGGTTACCGTATCGCGCACTCGGTGCCGGAGCTTGCCGGCGTGGCAAATTACATTCTTGCGCACCATGAACGCTGGGACGGCAGCGGATACCCGTATGGCCTGTTTCAGGAAGCCATTCCGCTGCTTGCCAGGATCCTGGCTGTCGTGGACGCATACGATGCCATGACCGAGGACCGTATCTACCGCAAGGCGATGTCCCGCGAAGCGGCCATCGAAGAGATCCGGACGAACAGCGGAACACAGTTTGACCCCGGTGTCGTAGCAGTATTCCTTTCCGTGATGGAAGAACGTACCGGCGGGATGCCGGCGCATATGAGGTAATCCATGAACGATCAACATGACCTGCGGGCCGATATCCTGCTCAAGGAATCGAAGCTTCGCAGGATCATCGACTATTCGAAAACTTTTATCCAGGCCGGGGAAGGGCCGGCGGACTACATGGAAATCTGTCGTATGATGGCTGAGATCTCCGAAGTGCGATTCGTTGCTTTCAACACTTACGACAACACGACCGACACTTTCCGTACCGAAGCGCTTCACGCCAGCGAGAAAGTCAAGAAGATCCTTTGCAGCTTCTTCGGCTTTGAACTCGAAGGTCACCGGTGGCCGATGGGCCCCAACGGTCCTTCGAGCCGGTCGCCTATGTCGATCCGGGTCGTGGACGATCTTCACGAGCTGTCTCCCGATCAGCTGCCCAGGCGGATCACGCAGCGGATCCAGAAGCTCTTGAAAATCCGTAAGGTTATGGTCGTGCGCGTGTTTGCACAGGAGGAGATCCTCGGTGATTTCACTGTATTCATCGATGATCGTTCGCCGGATCCGGATCTGGACATCATTGAGACCTTTTCCAGCCAAATCGGCTTGTATTTAAAGAAAAACGCAGCAGAACAGTCGCTTCAGGAAAACCGTCAGCGCATGAACAAGCTGACGGAAGTCCTTCGCAAAAGCCAGGAGCATTATCAGCTTCTGGTTGACAGCAGCTACGATATCATTTACCGGCTGTCTCCGGAAGGTATGATCACGTTTCTTTCCAAAGCCTGGGAAGTCCTGCTGGGCATCCCCGCGGAAGAGTGCGTAGGCAAGCCTTATTGGAGCTTCGCTCATACAGAAGATCTGCTGATGCTGGCCGAGCTGAAAGACAGGCTGCTCTCCGGCAAAGAGCGGCAGAGTCTGACAGGATACCGGCTGCATAACAGCAAGGGTGAGTGGCTGTATTTCGACACCAATGTTACACCTCTGAAAAATCCGAACGGTGAAATCATCGGTTTTGCAGGAACAGCCAGAGACGTCACCGCGCAGATCAAATGGCAAAACCAGATCGAGTTTTGGAGCTTTCGCGATCCGCTCACCGGCTTGTATAACCGGCGATATCTGGAAGATGCCATCCACCGGCTGGACACCGAGCGAAATCTTCCGTTCAGTGTTGCGACTCTGGATGTGGATAATCTGAAGGCGGCCAACGACACCTACGGACATTGCGTGGGCGATCAATTGCTGATCAAGATCGCCGATCAGCTGAAGCGAACGTGCCGCAAGGATGACATCCTCTGCAGGATCGGAGGAGATGAATTTGTGATCCTGCTGCCGAAAACTTCGGAAAAATCAGCTTCGGAATTTCTTGAACGTATCCGGAATGTCACGAAAGGCATCCGGATCGATGATGTCCGTGTTTCCGTGTCCATCGGCGCCGCAACAAAAAAAGAAGCACACCAGGAGATCGGTGCGCTTCTGAACCAGGCTGACCGGAATATGTATCAGGAAAAGAGCCTGCATCGCCGGCACCGATGATGCAGTTTTGTATTTTCTGTCAGTTGGACTCTTTGTAGCGCGCCAGAAACTGGCGCGTGCGTTCTTCTTTGGGGTTTCCGAATACTTCTTCGGGAGGACCTTGCTCGACGATCATGCCGTCATCCATAAAAATGACACGATCTGCAACGCTTCGCGCAAAATCCATCTCATGGGTCACGATCACCATGGTGGTGTTGCGGCTGGCAAGGGCGCGGATCACTTTTAATACTTCCCCCGTAAGCTCCGGATCCAATGCGGACGTCGGCTCGTCGAAACAGAGGATATCAGGCTCCATGGCCAGGGCCCGGGCGATGGCGACGCGTTGTTGCTGCCCGCCGGAAAGCATGTGCGGGTATGCGTCCAGCTTGTCCGTCAGACCTACTTGTCCAAGCAGCGTGCGGCCTTTCTCTTCGATTTCTTCCAGCAGTTCCTTTTTGCGTTTTGCAAAGTCGGGCCGCTCCTTTGCCAGAAGCTTGGGGGCCAGCACAACATTCTGCAGCGTCGTATACTGGGGAAAGAGATTGAAGCCTTGAAATACCAGACCAAAGTGCAGGCGTTTTTTGCGCACCTCCGCATCCCGTTGCGTCTGGGGATCGCCGGCGTCAAAAATCACTGTACCGTTCACGGTGATGCTTCCTTTGTCGGGGCGCTCAAGAAAATTCAAACATCGCAAAAGCGTAGTTTTTCCGCTGCCCGAAGAGCCGATGATCGCCAGGGATTCGCCCTTTGCCAAAGAAAAATCGATTCCCTGGAGCACTTCGAGGCCGCCGAATTTTTTTTCCAAATTTCGTACTTCCAATATGGACATGGTTTTCTCCCTAAGCTCTGAAAAAATCAAGTTTCTTTTCGATCCATCCGAACAGCAGTGTCAGAATGCCGACAAAGACAAGAAAATAGATGCCTGTGGCGAACAGCGGCCAGATAAGTCCCTGGTTCGTATATTCGCCGGCCATCATGATGATTTCTTTGTTTGATATGATGCGCGCCAGGGATGTATCCTTGACCAGCGTGATCACTTCGTTTCCTGTTGGCGGCATGATGCGTTTGATGACCTGAAGCAGCGTGACCTTAAAAAAAATCTGCGGCTTTGTCATGCCCAGCACCTGGCCGGCTTCGGACTGACCGACGGGAATGCTTTGGATGCCTCCCCGGAATATTTCGGAAAAATAACAAGCATAATTGATCACAAAGGCAACGGTAGCCGCCGTAAAACGTCCTGCATCGCCGCCAGGCCAGGAAAATGGCAGGTCCAGGAGCCCTGGGCCGAAAAAGATCACGATCAGCTGCAGCATCAGCGGCGTGCCGCGAATGATCCAGACGAAAGTGCGCACCGGCGCCTGGATCGCTTTGAGCTTGCTCATGGAGCCTAATGCAACGACCAAACCCAAAGGCAGAGAAAACAGGAGGGTCAGGACGAAGAGCTTTCCGTTCAAGAGGAAGCTTTCGGAGAGACGTTGTATGATTACAGGCAGTAAGGTCATTGAGATCCGTTCCGGCCTTTGCGCAGCGAAGGGCAGAGGGGGAACCTCTGCCCTGATGCTTGTCGCCGGTTTCCTTTCTTGATTTATTCAGCCAGGTCCAGTCCGTATTTGTCTGCCAGCGCAGCCATGGTGCCGTCGGCAGTCAGTTCTCCGAAAATCACGTTGACAGCTTCGCACAGATCCGAGTCCTTGCGGAACGCTACGCCGTAGTCTTCCTCCGCCAGCCTGTCCACGATCACAAGGTCTTCATAATTTGTTCCGGGGCCTGTCATCGTTTTGGCCAGTGTCAGATCCAGCACCGCCGCGTCTGCCGTTCCGGCTTTGACTTCCAACAAGCAATCCGTTTGCATGGTTTTGGGTACGTAAACCGCTTGGGCGAGATTGGCATCGTCCATGATGGTAGATTCGCCAGCAGAACTCTGCTCCGCTGCCACGCTCTTTCCGATCAGCGAAGATGTGTCTGTATAATCGGCGCCGGCTTTCATCAGCACGACCTGGGCATTTTTCACGTAAGGGACGGTGATTTCCATTGTTTCCTGACGCTCCGGCGTAATGGTAAGGCCGTTCCAGATGCAGTCGATGGATTTTGCGTTTAATTCAACTTCTTTTGTTTCCCAGTTGATCTCCAGGAATTCAGGTTCTACGCCCAGCTTTTCGCAGACGAGCATGGAAAGTTCTGTGTCGAAGCCGACAAAATTGCCGGCTTCATCGGTATAGTTCATGGGGGCATACACCGTGTAGCCGATGACCATTTTTCCGTTGCCCTGAACATATTCCAGATCGGAAACTGATTCCGGCTGGCTCCCGCCACAGGCCGAGAGTGCAAGGACCAGTGCCAGCAGTAAGAGTATTGCAGTGATTTTTTTCATTTTCATATCCTCCGTTTGGTGATTTCGTATGATAGCATTATATCGCATTAGTGTGATAAAGCAAGCATTATTTTAAAAATATTTTGCAGCCTCCGGAAAGCGCTGCAAATGCCTGCAAAATAGACGTATGAGCCGTTCAATGAATTTAGCGCCCACGGAGGGATTCTTATGATATAATCAACATAAAAGTTTGATTGATATAGAGAGGTGCGACATGGCAAAAGGATATGTACAGGTGTATACAGGAGCAGGAAAAGGCAAGACCACAGCCGCAATCGGGTTGGCGGTTCGTTCATTGGGTGCAGGCAGGAAGGTGATGATGATCCAGTTCATGAAGAGCCCTTCCTACAGCGAGCATCGGATCCTCAGCAGTATTTCACCCAATTTCCGTCTGGAAGCCGTCGGCAAACCTTTTTTCATAGCAGACGAAGGGAGCATCCCGGCAGAGGATCTGGAAAAACTCAAGGATCAGGTGGTGATCTTCCCGCCGGGCAATCCACCTGCAGATATCGTTGCTCTGGCACAGTCGGGATTGAAGATGGCGATGGAGGCTGCATCCGGCGGAGCCTATGACCTGGTCATTTTAGATGAGCTGAACGTAGCCATGCACTTTGGACTGGTGTCCTGGTCTGAGGTCGAATCGATCATCGATGCCAAAGCAGAAGGCACAGAACTGGTGATCACCGGCAGAAATGCCCCGAAGGAACTGATGGATCGAGCTGATCTTGTGACAGAGATGCGGGAGATCAAACATTACTATTCTCAGGGAGTGATGGCCAGAAAGGGTATTGAGAACTGATCGCGCAGGAGTGACTGGCTTAACATAATGTAGAACAGCCGCTGTAAATAAGCGGCTGTTTACGTCTATATCGACTCTTCTTCATTATCCTCCCATGCCGATTCCGGCTGGTAAAGGATGTCCTTGATGATGATTTCTGCGACACCGGTGGGGATTTCCCAGCGGATCACGTCTCCTTTGCTGTAACCCAGGACCGCTGTGCCAATGGGCGAGAGGATGGAGATCTTGTTCTCGCCGATATCGGCCTCTGCCGGATAGACGAGCCGGATGTCCATCTCTGCGCCGTTCAGGGTCAGCCGGACCAGCGAATTCATGGTGATCAGCTCCGGATCGGCTTGTTCGGGCGGGATGACGGCGGCTTTGCTGATTTCGTTTTCCAGCTTCCGCACATAAGGGCCCAAAGCTTCTTCGCTGCTGATCTGCGTGGTCAGCAGCGCTTTGAGCTGTTTTTTGTCATGACTGGTGATGTAGATGGTTTTAGACATGGTAAACCCTTTCTGCGAAGATTTAACGAAATAAAAAAAACAAAAGGTCCTTTCATTTGTTACTCCGCTTGCAGTAATAAATAAAAGCCTTTCATAGAAGTTGTGCTATGACGGTTCTTTTCCTGTATTTTACTTGACAAGTCTCTGGAAATCAACATATTTCGGTCAAGCGAACGATTGCTCCTGCCAGGATGCGCTTGCATTCTGCAAAGAATGAGAATATAATAACAATGTCAAATAGATCCTGACGCATTTGGGTCCGCCCGGATGGAAAGGTGACGGAGAGACGAATGATATCTTTTGCCGTGCCTTTCAGGCGCGGCTGTTTTGTTGAGGAGGAACGGTTATGGAAAACAGGATTTCCGTAGTCACTATCCTTGTGGAGGATATACGGCAGGCCGCAGAGGTCAACGAACTGCTTCATCAGTTCGGCTCATATATCGTAGGGCGTCTGGGCATTCCTTACAAGGACCGCGGCGTCTCCATCATTTGTGTTGTGCTGGATGCCCCCGGCGACGTCACCAGCTCGCTCTCGGGGAAACTGGGGATGTTGAAGGGTGTTCGCACAAAAACCATCGTATCGAAGCTAAACGAAGAGAAAGAAGGACAATCATGAAAAAACCGACCGCTTTATTGACAGCGCTGGCATTGCTGGTCATGGCCCTTGCCGGCTGCGGAAGCACGCCGCCGGCAGAGCCGACGGATATCCGTATCGGCGGATTGAAAGGGCCCACCTCCATGGGAATGGTCCAATTGATGGAATCCGCGGAGGCCGGGGAAGCCTTTAATAACTATACGTTCCAGATCGCCGGATCTGCCGACGAACTGACGCCTAAATTGATCAAGGGCGAATTGGACATCGCTGCAGTACCTGCCAATCTGGCGGCCGTCTTATACAATAATACGGACAAAGCGGTGCAGCTGCTGGCTGTCAATACACTGGGCGTTATCTACATCGTTGAGACCGGCCAAGAGATCCAATCCATGGCGGATCTGGCCGGCAAGACCATCTATGCCACAGGAAAAGGTTCTACACCGGAATATGCCCTGCGGTACCTGCTTGCAGAAAACGGTCTGGATCCTGATGTGGATGTTACGATAGAGTGGAAAAGCGAGCCAGCCGAAGTGGTGGCGCTTCTTGCGGAAAGCGGAGGGATCGCCATGATGCCGCAGCCTTATGTGACCGTAGCGCAGACGCAGATCCAGGAGCTTCGTGTCGCTTTGGATTTCACTGAAGAATGGGATGCCCTGAACAACGGAAGCACTCTGATCACCGGAGTCCTGGTGGTGCGAAGCGATTTCGCCAGCCGGTATCCGGAACAGATCGCAGCATTCCTGGAAGAATACAAGGCCTCTACCGAGTATGTCAACGCCAATATCCCGGAGGCTGCGCAGCTGGTCGAAAAATATGACATCGTCAAGGCCGCGGTCGCGGAAAAAGCGATTCCTTACTGTTATATTACTTATATGGCCGGGCAGGATATGATCGAACCGATGGATGGGTATCTGGGCGTACTGCACGGACAGAATCCAAAAGCAGTAGGCGGCGCTATGCCCGATACCGATTTCTATTATGTTCCGTAGGAGCAGAGTTGAAAATGCCGGGGCCGTTATTTTGGCCCTGGCCATCTGGCAGATCGGCGCCATGATCCTTGACCGGAGCATCCTTTTGGTGACGCCTGCGGCAGTAGTGCAGCGCTTGGCTGCACTGTTGCAGGAGCCTGACTTTTTTGGCGCCGTCGGATTTTCGTTTCTTCGCATCGCAGGCGGTTATTTTCTGGCGTTGTTTGCCGGAAGCGCCCTGGCTGTTGCAGCCGGACATTCTCATGGGTTCGAAGTGATCATGTGGCCGTATATCCAGGCCATCAAATCTGTTCCTGTAGCCTCCTTTATCATTCTTTGTCTTATATGGCTGAGCTCGGCCAGCCTGTCCGTGTTCATTTCGTTTCTTATGGTGCTTCCTATCGTTTACTCAAACATGTTGCAGGGGATCAAGAGCGCTGATGGGAAGCTGCTGGAAATGGCTTGCCTGTTTCGCATGCCGTGGCACAGGAAACTGAAATACATTCATTTGCCTCATTTGAAACCGTATTTGTTGTCGGCTTGCAGCGTATCCATCGGGCTTTCCTGGAAGGCCGGCATCGCCGCGGAAGTGATCGGGATCCCCGAAGGGTCCGTCGGTGAGAAGCTTTATGAAGCAAAAGTCTATTTAAGCTCGGCTGATTTGTTTGCCTGGACTGTGGTGATCGTGCTGATCAGCGTTGCTTTTGAAAAAGTATTCCTGCACGGACTCCGTTGGTTCTTTGATCGCTTGGAGAGGGCATAGCATGGATATCATTGTATCGGATCTGACCAAGAGCTATGGTTCACAGAAAGTACTGGACGGTTTTTCCGCAGTCTTTCCCCACGGAACCGTCACTTGCGTCATGGGGCCTTCGGGCGGCGGCAAAACTACGCTGCTCAATATATTGATGGGCTTGTGTCAGCCCGACGGGGGCTCCGTGACGGGCGTGCCGGAGAAGAAGAGCGCTGTTTTTCAGGAGGACCGGCTGTGCGAGGATTTTTCCGCGCTTACGAACGTGCGAATGGTTTTAGACAAGAGCTTCAGCAGAGAAACGATAACAAGCCATATGGATGAGATCGGACTGGGTGGGGAATATTCAAAGCCGGTACGGGAATTCAGCGGCGGAATGAAGCGGCGGGCGGCACTGGTCCGCGCGGTGCTGGCAGACAGTGAAGTGTTGTTCCTGGATGAACCCCTGAAGGGTCTGGATGACCAAACCAAGGACAGTGTGATCGGTTATTTGAAAAAGCATTTCAACGGCCGCACAGTTATCATGGTGACCCACGACCGAAACGAGGCAGCCTCCTTCGGCGCCCGCCTGGTCACGCTTGAATGAAAGGATCACAGTCATGATACTCGATACGAAGAAAGATATTCTGGAAGTACTCAAAATGCCAAAGGATGAATTCCGGCGCCGCACTGTTGCGGAAGCTAAGGATATTCATCGGGTGAAAAATGGAAATATGCTGACGGCCACGGCGATGCTTGGATTTGACAATATCTGCCGAAATCAATGTTTATACTGTGGCATGAGAGCATCCAACTCGTCGGTGGACCGGTATCGGCTGGAGCCGGACCGGGTGATCAGGGCCGCGCAGTCTTCCTGGGAAATGGGTTTTCGACGTATATTTCTCATCTCCGGCGAAGATCCAAAATATGATTTTGAGGATATACTGCACATCGTGGACACACTTCACCGGACAGGATTTTTTATCAGCCTTGCGCTGGGGGAACTTTCCAGGACTCAATACCGCGAGCTCAAGGCTGCTGGGGCACAGGAGTACGTGCTCAAGTTTGAAATGTCTCAGCGGGATGTTTATAATCGCATGAAGCCTTCATCTGATTTCGATCGGCGAATGACGGGGATCGAATGGATACGAGAGGCCTCTCTGCAACTGGCTTCAGGTAGTATTGTCGACTATCCGGGGCAGACAGATGAACAACTGGCCGAGGACATTCTGCTGACCAGAGATCTGGGCATCAGCTGGGCGCCGGTGATCCCCTATCTGCCGGCCAAAGGAACACCGCTGGCTTTGGAAGGAGGCCCGGGAAGCGTCGAGAAAAATCTGCGAGTGATCTCGATGCTTAGGATCATGATGCCTTCGGTTCACATCACGGCTCAGCAGCCGGGAGACGACCTCTCGAAAGGACTGGCCGATCCAATAGGAAATATGGATGCGTTGGACGCCGGTGCGGATATGCTGTTTGCAGACATGCTTCCCGATGCGCTTGCCCGTAATTTCAGCGTGGTGGACAACCGTATCACGCTGGGATTGGAACATATTCAGACGATGGCCGCGCAGGCGGGGATGCAGTTAAGTTTTACTTGATTTATGGGGGAGAGTAATAGATAATAGTAATAGTTATCAATAATAATCAGAAATAAGATCATAAGCAATCGTCTGTAACCTCAAACGCCATTCAAACAAAGGAGGCCCTTATGAACTTTCTGAAACACAACCTGCTCGCCTTGGCGGTATTTGCAGCGGTGGACATGGTGTGGCTGCTGATTATTGCCAAAAACCTGTATAGAAATAAAATAGGATTTTTGATGGCTGACCGGATCAATGTGCCGGCGGCCGTCATTTTTTATCTCTTGTACATCGTTGCCATCGTTTATTTCGCAGTGGAGCCTGCCCTGGCCAGGGATTCAATTGCTTACGCGCTGCAGTCGGGCGCGCTTTTCGGCCTGGTGGCCTACGCGACCTATGACCTGACCAATCTGGTAACGCTAAAGGTGGTGGGGATTGTTCTTGATGGCAGTATATTCTTCTGACCGCATCTTCCTGATCGTCAGTCCTCTTACGATCACGGGTCTGCTTCTGTTTGTCTCAGGCGTGCCTATGCTCGAGAAGAAGTATGCAGGAAGGCCTGGCTGGGAGGCATATAAAGGTCGCACCAGTAAATTCATACTCCGTCCGCCCAAAAGCAGTTAAATCGCACAAACCTACTTGGACTCGGAGGAATCATGTCAGAGAATCAACAGATGAAAGGCATTCTTGCCAACGGCGAGGCAGTTATTATCAAGATCGAATGTAATAATCCGGAATCCGGCGGCTTTGAGGAAACAGGAAAAGAGATCAGGCTTGTCAGGCGCTTGCTGCAAATCGTGTTCGACCCGCCGGCTGCCGAAGTATAAGCTAAAATTTTTTTCTGAATCTGAGCCTTGGCACTTGACAAGGCTCTTTCTTTTTTTTATACTGTGCATACTGTATATATACACTAACCCGCGGAGGAAGCCTTGGACATTTTCATCAGCAATACCAGCAACCATCCGATTTATCAGCAGATCTATGAACAGCTTCGGAATGCCATCCTTTCCGGTACGATGGAAGAAGGGGAACTTCTGCCATCGATCCGTACCCTGGCAAAGGATCTGCGCATCAGCGTCATTACGACGAAGCGGGCTTACGATGAACTGGAAAAGGACGGATATATCCATACTGTAGCCGGAAAAGGATGTTACGTAGCGCCCAAGAATACCGAGCAAGTCAAAGCCGAGCACTGCAGACGCATCGAGGAGCATTTGAGGGCTGTGTTGATGCTGGCGCCGGCCTGCGGGCTTACAATAGAAGAGATCAAAATATGGATACAACAGCTTCAAGAGGAGGAACAGGGATGTCCAACGCCATCGAAATAAGGGGTTTAAATAAAGAATATCCGGGATTTGCGTTAAGCGATATCGATCTTGATCTGCCCAGGGGCAGCATCTTGGGATTAGTCGGCGAGAACGGTGCGGGGAAAAGCACTTTGATCAAGCTGATCCTGAAAGCCGTAAACCGTGACAGCGGTACGGTCCGGGTGCTGGGCGCAGATCAGGACGATCCGGATTTTGGCACTGTCAAGGAAAGCGTCGGCGTCGTGCTGGATGAAGCCTATTATCCAGAGGTCCTTACTGCAAAGCAGCTTGACAAGGTGATGGCGGGTACCTACACGCATTGGGACAGCAGGGTATTTCATCAATACCTCCTCCGGTTTCAGCTGCCGGAGAATAAAATGTTCAGGGACATGTCCCGGGGCACAAAAATGAAGCTGGCGCTGGCGGTGGCTTTGTCCCATGATCCAAAGCTTCTGCTGCTGGACGAAGCAACCAGCGGTCTGGATCCGATGATCCGGGATGAAATGTTGGATCTGTTCAATGAATTCACACGGGACGAAGACCGCACGATCCTGATTTCCTCTCACATCGTCAGCGATTTGGAAAAAATTTGCGACTATATCGCTTTTTTGCACAAAGGGAAATTGCTGCTATGCGAAGAAAAGGACCGCCTCGTGGAGCAATACGCTGTATTGAAGCTGGGGAAGCAAGACCTGGAATCTTTGGCCCCTGAATCGGTGGCAGGAGTCCGGGAGAATAAGTACGGTGCCGAGGTTCTTGTGTACAGAGACCGAATCCCGTCCACATTCGTTACTGAACACACCTCCCTGGAGGATATCATTCTGTTTCTTGCCAAAGGAGGTGCGGGAGAATGAAAGGATTGCTGCTGAAGGATTTCTATACATTGATCAAGCAGATGAAGCTCTTTCTGTTGATGATCGTCGTTTTTACGCTGATCCCCGGTTTCTCCATGTCGGGCTTTGCCATCGTTTATGCTGCAATGCTGCCGATCACGGCGCTGGCCTATGATGAGCGCAGCAAATGGGCCCAGCTGGCCGCCATGATGCCGTACAAACCGGTTCAACTGGTCCTGAGCAAGTACTTGCTTGGCTATATCGTTGTTGCCGTGACCCTTGCGCTCACCCTGGCGGCTCAAACGCTGACAGGCTTTGCAAAAGGGACTCCGATCGGAGGGATGGATGTATTCGCGACCTGTGTCACTGCCGTTGTCGCCTTGCTGATCCAGGCTTTCAATCTGCCGCTCATGTTCCGGTTTGGCGTCGAAAAGGGGCGGATGCTGCTTCTCATCGTAGTAGCTCTGTCCGTGATGGTGGTCATGGGTTCCGGTGCTTTTCTTATGACGGCGCTGGGCGGACTTACTGCCGTATCTCTGCGATGGGCAGCGCTGGCGCTTGCCGGCGCTGCGGCGTTGAATCTCCTGTCGATCAAAGTTGCCGTTTCGATGTACGAAAAGCGTGAGAACTGATGGGCTGGCAAGTGTATATTATACGCTGCGCCGATGGTACTTTGTATACCGGCGTCACCGATGACATGGACAGAAGGCTGCTGGCGCATCGCGAAGGGCGGGGCGCCAGGTACACCCGCGGACGGGCTCCGCTGGAGCTGGTCTATCAGGAGCCTTGCCGGGATCGTTCGGAGGCGCAAAAGCGGGAAGCATCGATCAAGCGGATGCCGCGCAAGCAAAAGATCGGTCTCATAGAGGGGCGAGTCAAGTGAAATCCTTTTGACACCGCCCCCTTTTCTTTACATTTCAGTTTCCGGGTAGTAGAATACATAATGATGTTATCGCCCCGGAATTTTTGTTTATGTCAAAAATCCATTCAATCGGAGCCTGATCATGAAAAAGAATGTGACACTGCAGTACCACAAGGTCAAGGAAATCACAACACTTCGTCAGATGCTGAACGAAAGCTGCCGGGAGTTCTCCGAAAGGCCGGCGTTTTTGGTGAAGAAGAAAAAGGGCGAAGCGTATCAGGAAATCAACTATGCCCGCTTCAAGAGGGATGTGGATGCGTTGGGAACGCAGCTTGTGTCTCTGGGCTTGACGGGTGAGAAAATCGCAGTGATCGGTGAGAATTGCTATCAGTGGATCACAGCTTACTATGCGGTGGCCAACGGTGTCGGTGTCGTGGTTCCGCTGGATAAAGAACTGTCAAAGGAAGAAATACTGAATTTTTTGAAAATCGCCGAATGCAAAGCGATCTTTCATACGGACACATATGCGCATTATTTAGACGATTTCGATATTCCCTACAAATTTTCCATGAAAATGTACGGCGGACCTGAGTCCGAAGGGACCGAAGACGAAACAGCGCACGAAGCTTCCTGGGAGGCTCTGGTGGCTGCCGGCAATGCGCTGTTGGACAGCGGCGACCGCCGGTTCGAAGAGCTGCCTTTGGACCCCAATGAACTGAGATTTTTACTGTTTACCTCCGGAACCACCGACTCAGCCAAGGGTGTGATGCTTTCACACCGAAATATTGCAGCCAATATCATGGACACCTGCAAGATCGCCTATGTGACGCCGGAGGACCGGACGCTCTCCATTCTGCCCATCCATCATACCTTTGAAAGCACCATGGGCATGTCCTTGGTTTTGTACCGAGGCGCCTCCATTGCCTTTTATGAAGGTCTCAAGTATGTGGCCAAAAATCTTGCGGAAGCAGAGGCCACCATACTGATCGGCGTTCCGTTGATCTTCGAATCCATGTATTCGAAAATATGGAAGCAGGCAGAGAAGACAGGAAAGAAGAAAGCGTTGGAAACCGGCATCAAGATCAATAGAAAGCTTCGTTCCCTGAACATCGATATGAGCCGAAAGATTTTCAAAACGATCTATGACACTTTTGGGGGAAAGCTGCGCATGATCATCACCGGCGCTGCAGGAATCGATCCCGCAGTCAGCCGCGGTTATCAGGATATGGGATTTACGGTTCTTCAGGGATACGGGCTTACGGAAACAGCGCCTCTGGTGTCCGGGTCGCCGGATTTCGGCAATACCTATAAAAAAGCAGGATCCTCCGGGCTTTGTGTGGCTTCCGGCGAAATCCGCATCCATGAACCTGACGAAGACGGGATCGGCGAGATCCTTTTCCAGGGACCCAACTTGATGCTGGGTTATTATAAGCGTCCTGATCTGACTGCGGAATGTATCGTGGACGGATGGTTCCATACTGGCGATCTGGGTTTTATCGATCGAGAGGGCTGGCTCTACATCACAGGCCGGAAAAAGAATGTGATCGTTACCAAAACAGGAAAGAATATATATCCTGAAGAAGTTGAACTGTATATGAATCGCAGCAAATATATACAGGAAAGCCTTGTCCACGGCGTTGAGCGGGAAGACGACACCGTGGTGTCTGCCCAGATCATGCCCGCGTATGATATCATTTACGAGGAATTCGGCAACGACCTCAGCGAAGAGGACATCAAGGCTCTCATCAAGAACGCCATTGCCGATATCAATGAAAAACTGCCGATCTACAAAAGGGTCAGAGATTTTTCGATACGGGCCAATGATTTTGTCCGCACGACGACCCATAAGATCAAACGCCATAAGAATATCTGAGTCGCAGGGGGTATCGGGGAGCATACTGGTCTGAGCTATGTCATGGAAATGTAAATTGGAGAAAACGGCTTCTCCGTACGATTCGATCCTTGTTGGAATGGATATCGGATCCACAACGGCGAAGATCGTTGTGATCGATCAGGGGAAGATCGTCTGGCAAAAATACGAAAGACACTTTTCACAGGTTCGTAAAAAAGCAGTGGAACTGGTAATGGAAGCGGCGCCTTTCCTCGAAGGGCGGCGCTTTTGTGCTGCCGTGTCCGGATCTGCAGGCTTGGGGCTGGCCAAAGCTGCAGATCTGCCTTTTGTTCAGGAGGTATTCGCCACGGGCGAGGTCGTGGAGGCCTTGGAGCCGGAGACGGACGCCGTCGTCGAGCTGGGCGGAGAGGACGCCAAAGTCATCTTTTTTCGGAACGGCATGGATGAGCGGATGAACGGTACTTGCGCCGGCGGGACCGGCGCATTCATCGACCAGATGGCGACGCTTCTTTCTGTGCCGATCCAGGAACTGGACAAGCTGAGCCTGAATTACGAGCGTCTTTATCCTATCGCATCGCGTTGCGGCGTGTTCGCCAAGTCTGATATCCAGCCCTTGCTCAACCAGGGCGCCCGGAAAGAAGATCTGGCGGCAAGCATCTATCAGGCAGTTGTGGATCAGACGATAGCCGGCCTTGCCCAGGGCCGCAGGATCGAAGGTCATGTCATGTTTTTGGGCGGTCCGCTTCACTATTGCCACGGATTGAGAAACCGTTTTAAGGAAACGCTGGAATTGTCCGAGGAGCATGCCGTATTTCCTGAATACGGCCGATTCGCTGTTGCCTTGGGCGCTGCGTTCTATGCAGGAAAACAGGGTCGATTCTTTGGTTACGATCAATGGATACGACAGCTGGTGGGGGCAACATCCGAGCAATACGGCAAGGTTCGTCACGCGCCTTTATTTAAAAATGAAGAAGATTATCGAGAGTTTCTGGAACGCCATAATCGTGCCACAGTGCCTGTTTGCGATCTGGCTGAGTATAGAGGACCTGCTTACCTTGGGATCGATTGCGGCAGCACGACGACGAAGCTGGTTCTGATCACACCGGAGGGCGCGATCCTTCATTCTTATTACAACAGCAACCAGGGAGAACCGATACAGGTCGTCAAACAGGAACTTGAGAATATTTACAAAATCATCGGAACAGATATCACGATCGCCGGCAGCGCCGTGACAGGATACGGAGAGGACCTGATCCGCCGCGCCTTCCACTTGGACGGAGGACTTGTGGAGACCATGGCTCATTTCCGGGCTGCAAAGTATTTCGATCCAAAGGTTGATTTCATACTGGATATCGGGGGGCAGGATATGAAATGCCTGTCTGTCAAGAACGATTCCATCGATTCGATCATTTTGAATGAAGCCTGCTCCTCCGGCTGCGGTTCTTTTATTGAGACGTTTGCCAAGGCATTGGGATATTCCGTGGAGGAATTTGCACGACTGGGATTGTTTTCCGGCGCTCCCGTGGATCTGGGATCCCGTTGTACCGTATTTATGAACTCTTCTGTGAAACAAGCCCAGAAGGACGGCGCCGGTGTAGGCGATATTTCTGCGGGGCTTTCCGAAAGCATCGTTAAAAACGCTCTGTATAAGGTGCTCCGAGTCCATTCTGCCGAAGAACTGGGCAGGCATATCGTTGTCCAGGGCGGCACATTCCTGAACGATGCCGTTCTTCGCGCTTTTGAGCGCGAACTGAACGGTTGCGTGGTGCGACCGGATATCGCAGGGCTCATGGGCGCATTCGGCGCCGCTTTGTATGCCGCATCCACCCCGCCGGTTGCTTCGGGTATTTTGGGGCCTGCGGAACTGAAAGAATTTACACACAGCGCGCGAACCGTTACATGCAAAGGCTGTACGAACCGGTGCGCGCTTACCGTCAATGTTTTCGCCGGAAACGAACGGCACATTTCAGGAAACAAATGCGACAAAGGATCCTTCCTGGCGCTCGGACAGGATATCCCGGAGGAGAAAGAGCATCCGATACCAAATCTGTACCGCTTCAAGCGGGATTATCTCCGTTCATTGTCGGAGAAGATCGACCAGACCGCCGTCCGCAGCATCGGTCTGCCCATGTCTCTGGGCATGTTTGAGCTTGCGCCGCTATGGCATACCGTATTTACCGAATTAGGCTTCCGCGTTGTCTACAGCGGATTCTCTGATAAGAGGCTCTATGCGAAGGGGCAATACACCATCCCTTCGGATACGGCATGCTATCCTGCAAAGCTGATGCACGGGCATATCCAAAAGCTGCTGTCGCAGAATGTGGATGCGATCTTCTATCCTTGCCTCACGTATAACATGAAGGACAGCAATGTGCCGGATAATTACTACAATTGCCCGGTAGTGGCTTATTATTCGGAGGTGCTTCGGGGCAATATGGATACGCTGAGGGAGACCCGGTTTCTTTATCCATATCTATGCATCAATGACAGAAAACAGCTTTCCAAAGGACTTTATCAGTCGCTGAATCGACATTTCAAGGATATTCCAAAGGCTGCGGTGGACCGGGCGGTCCGACGGGGAATGGACGCGTATCAGGAATGGATGGACCGCATTCAGTGCGAAGGGGAGAAAGCGCTTGCCATGGCCCGGGAGCGGGGAAAGCGGATCATCATCCTCGCCGGACGCCCTTACCATGTGGATCCGGGCATTTGCCAGGGGATCGATCAGTTGATCGAGTCTCTTGGGTTTGTGGTGGTGACAGAGGACTGCGTGAGCACGAAAGTGACGCCGGCAGGCGTTCGGGTTCTCAATCAGTGGGTCTACCACGCGCGGCTGTACAATGCGGCCCGCTATGTGGCAAGCCATGACGACTGTGAGCTGGTCCAGCTGGTTTCATTCGGCTGCGGCCTGGATGCCATTACCACCGATGAGGTTCGCAGCATTCTGGAAAAAGAGGGCAAACTGTACACACAGATCAAAATCGACGAAATCAGCAATTTGGGCGCTGCCAGGATCAGACTGCGCAGTCTGTTGGGCGCTCTGGAGGAGCGAAGTGCGGCAAACGACAAATAGGGTCATCTTTACAAAAAAAATGAAAAAGGAATACACGATCCTTGTGCCGACCATGCTGCCCATGCATTTTACGCTGATGGCCGCCGTTTTTCGGAAGAGGGGCTTCAAAATGGAATTCCTCGAAAGCGACGGGCGCAACATGGGTGACGTGGGCGTCCGCTATGTGCATAACGATATGTGTTATCCTGCCATTATCGTCATCGGCCAGCTGCTGGATGCGTTGCTCAGCGGACGTTACGATACCGGCAAGGTTGCCTTGCTGATCATGCAGACCGGTGGCGGTTGCCGCGCTTCCAATTACTTGTCACTTCTCCGCAAAGGCCTGGAGCGGGCCGGTTTTCCCCAGGTCCCCGTCGTTTCTTTGAATGTGGCCGGACTGGAGCGGAATCCGGGCTTTAAAATCTCCACAGCCATGTACAGAGAACTGGCTGCCTGTGTTCTTTACGGAGATCTTCTGATGCTGCTCCGAAACCAATGCCGTAGATCGGAAGAGCGTCGGGTAGGGAAAGAGTGTAGATCTCGGTGGTCGC
>CALLHZ010000078.1 GCA_938009115.1 uncultured Clostridia bacterium | reverse complement strand
GACCACCGAGATCTACACTCTTTCCCTACACGACGCTCTTCCGATCTTGATCGAAAAGGCCCAGGAGTCCTACGACGAAGAAAAAGCCAGGGAACTGGAAAAGAAAATGAAAAAAAACCAGTTCACCCTGGAGGACTTTTTGGATCAGTTTGCGCAGATCCGTGGTATGGGCGGATTGGCCAAGCTCATGGATATGCTGCCCGGCGGAGGGGCGAAGCCCGACGAAGAGCAATTGGACAAAGGGGAGCAGGAGTTCAAGTATATGGAGGCGATCATCCAGTCCATGACAAGGGAAGAGCGCCAGAATCCCCAGATCCTCAACGGAAGCCGTCGGAAGCGCATCGCGGTCGGCGCCGGCGTCACCGTGGCGCGGGTGAACAGCCTGATCAAGCGCTACGAGGACACCCGAAAGCTGATGAAACAGTTTTCCGGCGGAAAAATGGGCAAACGGGGACGCAGGATGTTTCCAGGCTTTTAGCCCTTTGAACACAGTCGAAATGCTGCAGGGATGCGGCTTTCAGAATAAAAATCACAGATATAAGATATCAGGAGGAAGAAATGGCAGTTAAAATCAGATTGAAAAGAATGGGCGCACACAAGAAACCCTTTTACAGAGTGGTCGTGGCAGACTCCCGTTCCCCCAGAGACGGCAGATTCATCGAAGAGATCGGCTACTATAACCCGCTGACAGACCCCGCAGACATCAAAATCGATGCCGAAAAGGCGAAGAAATGGCTTTCCACGGGAGCCGCGCCCACCGATACGGTCCGTGCACTCTTTAAAAAGTCAGGCATTATCGAATAAGAAAGCGGTGACATTATGTTGTTATTGGTAGAGACCATCGCCAAATCGCTGGTCGATGCGCCGGAGGAAGTTCAGGTACGCGAGCTCGCCAGCGACGGGGATTCCACCGTCATCGAGCTTCGTGTTTCCGCCCAGGACATGGGCAAGGTCATCGGAAAGCAGGGACGGATCGCCAAGGCGCTCCGAACGGTTGTCAAAGCAGCGGCAGTCAAGCAAAACAAAAAGGTGATCGTTGAGATCGTTTCCTGATAAACGCAGCGAGGACCCCATGGATTACGTCAAGCTTGGAAAGATCACGGCGCCGGTGGGGATACGGGGAGAAGTTCGCGTATATCCGTTTACAGATCAAGCGGAGCGCTTCTCTCAAATCCCGGAGGTGCTGATAGGAAACCGCAGCCACCAGGTCCTGTCCGTCCGTTTTCAGAAGGACATGGTCGTCCTGAGGCTTGCGGGCGTGGAAGATCGAAACGCTGCGGAAAGCCTGCGCGGACAGGAGCTTTTTCTCCCGCAGGAATCCCTGTGGGAGATGCCTGAAGACACGTATTTTATCCGTGACCTGATCGGCCTGACCGTGCGGACACCGGAAGGACGCGTCGTCGGAAAACTGACAGATGTGCTGCAGCGTCCTCACCAGGATGTTTATGAGATCGCCGACGAAGCGGGGCATTCGTTTTTGGTTCCCGCTGTGGGCGAATTTATCCTGGAGGTGGATCTTTCTGCAAGGATTATGACGGTCCGGCTGATCGAAGGGATGACGGACTGATGAAGATCGATATCCTCACGTTGTTTCCCGATATGTTTTCTCCTGTGACCGGCCAAAGCATCCTGGGCCGCGCCGTTGAAAGCGGCCTGCTGGAGATCGGCGTCACAAACATTCGGGATCACACCAAAGACAAGCACAAGAAAACCGATGATACACCCTATGGCGGCGGCGCGGGAATGATCCTGACGCCTCAGCCAGTTTTTGATGCTTTACGGTCTATCGGTGCAAAAGGAAAAAGAATATTATACATGTCCCCCCGCGGCCGCCTGCTGGACCAGACCCTGATCCGCGAGTTGTCACAGGAGCCGGAGCTGGTGATCCTGTGCGGCCATTACGAAGGGGTTGATCAGAGGATCCTGGACGCCTGGGACATGGAGGAAGTCTCCATCGGTGACTATATCCTGACAGGCGGCGAGCTGGCCTCCATGGTTCTGATCGATGCCGTGGCGCGGCTGGTTCCCGGCGTTCTGGGCAGCGAAGGCGCCCATCGTGAGGAGTCTGTTTATTCAGGCCTGCTGGAGTATGACCAGTATACAAAGCCAAGAGAGTACGAAGGTCTGCAGGTGCCGGAAGTCCTGTTCAACGGCAACCATAAGCTGATCCGGCTTTGGCAGTGGGAATGCGCCCTTCGCCACACGCTGCGGAGGCGGCCGGATCTGCTGCACTTGTTTCTCAAAGATGCGCCGGCGCTCAGCAAAGAGGAGCAGCGTGTGCTGGACCGGGTATTGAAGCAGGAGCCTCTTCTTGAAGAGGAAGAATGATTCTGATAGAATGGTCCCATGAAAAAGAATAAGAAGGGGAATCGGTACATCGCCGGCGTTGTCGTTTTTCTGGCGGCATGTATCGGCTTATATGTCTTTATTTATGTGATACCGGACATTTCCGGCGCGCTGGCCCGGACGGCCATCGTTTCTTACGGCAACCTGCGTGTCACCGATGAAACGGAAGCCTATCTCGTGCGCAACGAGATCGTCCTGACGGCGGGCCAGACCGGCAGCGCCAGTTATTATGTGGACGAAGGGGTCAAGACGCGGAAAGGGACAAAGATCCTGGATATCTATCCCTCCAGCGGGAATCCCACAGGATATTACTGCGGATATACCGGCGTTGTCAGCTATTACATCGACGGATATGAGGCTTATTTCTCTCCGGAGCGGGTGGGGGAACTGGAGCCGGCAGAGCTGGCGACATTGGCCATTGAACCGGAAAATACCAAGCGTGATCAGATCATCGCCGGAGAACCGCTCTACAAGATCGTTCTGGACGATGTCTGGTACGCGGCGATCCCGGTGACGGAGGACCGGCTGTTCAAGTACACCACCGGCTCCGCAGTCACTCTGGAATTCGGCGAGGAATCCGTTTCCGCCGTCACCACGGACCTGGTGCGCAAGCAGGAGGGCTGGCTGGCTGTGATCCGGACGGACAAATATTACGAACCCTTTGCCAGCCTCAGGAAAACTCCGGTCACGGTCGTGACGGAGGATTATCAGGGACTCATCGTGCCCAACACGGCGATCACCATGGAAGAAGGGCTGGAGGGGGTCTATGTCAAAGACCTTACCGGAGAGTTTGATTTTACGAGGATCAAGGTGATCACCACCGACGGTAAGGACTCGCTGGTCTATTCCGGGTCGTTTCAGGAAACCGGCAGCAATGGCGATACGGTCAAGGTGGGCACTGTTGAGATCTACGACGAAATATTGCGGCATATCGAGCCTCAGGAATGACAGGAGCGGGCTTTCATGAGTATCCGGGAAAATATTGCAGAAGTGATTCGTCAAAAGGATGCCTTCGCCGGCCGGAGCGGCAAAGACGGCAGGGACGTTCTTCTGATCGCAGTGACTAAAACACGGACGCCGGAGGAGATCCGGGAGGCTATATCCTGCGGTATCACCGATATCGGCGAAAACAAGGTCCAGGAAATATTGGACAAATACGATAAAGTCAGTGTTCCGGTCCGCTGGCATTTGATCGGCCACCTGCAAACCAACAAGGTCAAATATATCATCGACAAAGTATATATGATCCATTCGGTGGATTCCCTGCGGCTGGCCCAGGAGATCGACAAGCGCGCCGCGGCAGCCGGGATCATCGCCAATATTCTCATCCAGGTGAATGCGGCGGGAGAGGAAAGCAAGTTCGGCGTGGCGCCGGAAGAAGTGCAGTCTCTCCTGAGGGCCGTTCTGGAAGAATGCGAGCACATTCGGATCCGGGGGCTGATGCACATCGCTCCTTTCGCCGACGATCCGGAGGAAGTGCGTCCATATTTTACTGAAGTAAAGCGATTGTATGATCAGCTGTCCGGCATCGTGCATCCCAGGTTGGATTTTTCGGTCCTTTCCATGGGCATGTCCAACGATTTCGGCGTTGCGATCGAAGAAGGCGCCAACGCAGTCCGCGTCGGCACATCCATATTCGGAGAGCGGGACTATTCAACAAAGTAGCCTGACAGAAAGAGGAAAAGATTATGGGTTTATTCAACAAGATGAAAGAAATGGTCGGGATCGAAGAGATCGACGATGACGAACTGGAAGAAGCAAAAAAGCCGGCAGCGCCTGAGCGGAAGCCCATGGAATCCCGCCCGCCCGTAAAAAACAGTTTTCCGGAGCCCCTCAAGCCCATGGAAATGCGTTCTGCCACGCTGCCCGGAGGGCGTCGCACGGATCAGTTCAAAATGCTGGTCGTAGAGCCCGCGGGATTTGAGGACAGTCCCCGGCTGGTGGATAATCTCAAAGCGAAAAAGCCGGTCATCATCAATTTGGAGAATCTGGAGACAGATACAGCCAGAAAGATTTTCGATTTTCTGAGCGGTGCGACGTACGCGTTGAACGGCAATGTTCAAAAGGTCGCCAACAATATATTTGTTTTCGTGCCCGAGAACGTGGATGTGGCTTACAATGTGGAGTCGAAGGCCAATCTTTCCGAAGGCGGCATCAAGAGTCCCTGGAGATAGGAGGTCCCATGATCGGCACAAAGCTTCTTCTCGCAGTATATTATTTCATTCTGGTCATCCAGTACATGGTCCTGGCTTATGTAGTGCTGTCCTGGTTTTCCAGGCCCGGCGGCCGGACCTTTAAAATCTATATGAAGCTGGGAGAAATCCTGGAGCCCTTGTTTATGCCTTTCCGCCGGCTCACCCGCGGTCTTGCCATGCGCACGGGGCTTGATTTTACACCGTTCGTTGCCATCCTGGCGATGTCCCTGATCTACCGGCTGATCCTTGCCGTGGCATCCGGGCTCATCATGTAGAAGGAGTTCCCATGATCACACCGCTGGATATTCAAAATAAAGTATTTGCCCGGGCTGTCAGGGGCTATAAGGAAGATGAAGTCGACAATTTTTTAGATCTTCTGACCGTTGATTACGAACGGGTGATCGACGACAACGAAAATCTTCGAAGAGAGCTGGCTGAGAGCCAAGGACGGCTGGAAGAGTACAAGAACACCGAGGAAAGCGTCCTGAAAACCCTGGAGGCCGCCAAAGCGCTGATGAACGATATTTCAGCCAGCGCCGAAAAAAGAGCAGAGATCCTGGTCAAAAATGCCGAGCTGGACGCGGAGCTCCTGCAGCGGCAGGCCCGGGAGTCTTTGGAGCGGCTCAAAGAAGAAGAACTGGCGCTGTCTCAGCGAGTCGCATCGGTGCGCAGCCGTTTCAAGAATATGCTGGAGACCGAGCTGGACCGTTTTGACGTGCTCACCGAAGAGCTGTTTGGCACTTCCGGAACGACTGCTTTCAACGATGTGTCGGAGGCGGGCACGCGACCGCTGAAGGGCAAGCCCATCAAAGAGGAAGATCTTTTCCGGACCGTCACAAATTTCAGGAGCGAAGAATAGTGTTCCGGCGGATCATTCTGTTTGTCGTGCTGGCGGATCAGCTCTCCAAGCAGCTTGTGCGGTCTTCCATGGAGCTGTACCAGTCGATCCCGTTGATCGGCGGGCTGCTGGATCTCACCTACATCCATAATTACGGCGCAGCCTTCAGCATCCTGCAAAACAAGCAAGCCTTTCTGATCGCCTTTACAGGCCTGGCGATGACGGCTATCGTTATCTATGTCGCCAGGGAACGGAAAAAGCTTCCTCAGGCAGAAATAGCCGCCCTGGGGCTCATCGTAGGCGGCGGTCTGGGCAATCTGATCGATCGCGTCGCACAGGGCTATGTGGTGGATTTTTTAAATATCCATATCCTTCCGGTATTCAACGTGGCGGACATGGCCGTATGCGCGGGCAGCGCCTTGCTGGTCTACAGTGTCATGATCCTGGAGTCGCGCCTGGGGAAAGAACCCAAGAATGAGCAGTGAGCAGGTCTATACAGTCTATATCGAAGACGTCCACGAGGGACGCCGCATGGATGCGGTGCTGTCAGAGCTGATCGAAGAGGCATCCCGGAGCTATCTTCAGAAGCTGATCGAGGATGGCTCTGTTCTTTTGGACGGAAAGCCTGTGCGATCCAAGAAGGAAAAGCTTCGGAGCGGCCAGCGCGTCGATGTTTTGTTTCCTCCGCCTGCGGCATTGGAGATCCTGCCTCAGAAAATGGATCTGGAGATCGTATACGAGGACGAGGATCTGCTTGTGGTGAACAAGCCCAAAGGCCTGGTCGTGCATCCTGCAGCCGGCAATCCCGACGGAACGCTGGTGAACGGACTGTTGTACCACTGCAAAAGCCTTTCGGCGATCAACGGTGTTCAGCGCCCCGGCATCGTCCACCGGATCGACAAGGATACCACAGGTCTTCTGGTTGTGGCCAAGTCGGATATCGCCCACAAAGAGCTTTCCCGCCAGCTGGCGGAGCACACCATGCAGAGGCTGTACACGGCTGTCGTCTGGTTCGGCTTCCAGCAGGATTCGGGGCGAGTCGATGCGCCGCTGGCGCGAGACCCCGGGAACCGTCTGAAGCGTGCCGTCGTACCCGGCGGCAAACCCGCCGTGACCCATTATCGTGTTTTGGAAAGAATGTCTTCCTTTACTTTGATCGAAGCGAAGCTGGAGACCGGACGGACGCATCAGATCCGGGTCCACTTGGCCTACATAAAGCACCCGCTGCTGGGAGATGTGCTGTACGGGCCTCAAAAGCAGCCCTTCGGGCTGACCGGCCAGGTGCTTCACGCCGGCGTGCTGGGCTTCGTGCACCCGGCAAAAAATACCGAAATGTTGTTTCGGGCAGAATTGCCCCAGGAATTTCAAAGCATTATAGAAAAATTGAGGAGATGAACATGGCAAAAATTCAAATGAAACCCGGTACGATGCTGAACCCTGTCCCCGTGGTCCTGGTAAGCTGCGGAAGAGGAGAGGAAGCGAATCTGATCACCATCGCCTGGACGGGCATCATCAATTCCGAGCCGCCCTACACCTATGTTTGTGTGCGCAAGGAGCGCTACTCTCATTCCATCATATCGAAGGAAAAGGAATTTGTGATCAATCTGACCACGAAGGATCTCCTGTACGCCACGGACTTCTGCGGCGTTAAGAGCGGGGCCGATATGGACAAATTCAAGGAGGTGGGGTTGACCAAGGAGGCCGCTTCGATCGTGGGCTGTCCCATGGTGGCCGAAGCGCCTGTGAGTCTGGAGTGCAAAGTTTTCGACGTGCAGGAATTTCCAACCCACGATATGTTCCTGGCCGAAATCGTCGCTGTACAGGCCCGGGAAGATCTGATGGACGAAAAAGGCAAGCTCCGCCTGGATCAGGCCGGACTGATCTGCTTCAGCCACGGGGAATATATGGCCACGGGCAGCGAAGCCCTGGGCGGATTTGGGTTTTCCGTCATGAAACCTGCCACAAAAAAGAGAAAACAGCAGGAGGCCGCAAAGAAATAGCCGGCGACGATTTTCGGATACCGTGACAGCAAATGAAAAAGAACCGCATACGTGCGGTTCTTTTTGGATGGACAGCCTCGGTTGCTGCGTCGCGCAATAGATTCTGTTGTTGGCTTGGGGAACGGGAGCGTCAATTACTTAGGTGATGCGGATCGTGTGCCTGACACGCTGCAGGTATTAGTAAAATGCAACGTGTACTCTAATCTGCAGCAGGAGTTCTGTCCTGATCAAAGAGTAGCACAAATCTGCTAAATAATCAACTAAAATATGGTAAAAATGTTAATTAATTTACATTTGGTGGTTTCGGGTCTGTGTAAACGGTTTTCTGTGATGAGTAGGTCACCATACCGGGTCTTGCGCCGGAAGGCTTCTTGACGTGACGGACCTGGGCATAATCCACGGGCACGTTCTCCGAGGCGGCAGCCTTGGAATAGTAAGCGGCCAGCGCCGCTGCTTCCAGGATATCCTCCTTCTCGGGGCGGCGATCACGGCAAAGCAGAACCACATGGGAGCCCGGAATATCTTTGGCGTGGAACCACAGATCGGTTTTGGCTGCCAACGTAAAGGTGACGTAGTCATTTTCCGTATTGCTGCGTCCGGCCAATACTTCCATGCCACTCGCGGTCCGGAAACGACTGGGCTTCGATTTTTGTAGCTTGCTGCGCTGAGCCGCTTTACGGACTCGCAGGTAACCGGCATCCGACAGCTCCCGCCGGATCAGCTCCAGCGTTTCGTATTCCCGGGCAAGGGTTGCGGCAGAGAGGACGGATTCCATATAGTCCAGATCCTTTTCTGTTTCCTCCAGCTGCATAAGCTTCTCTTTGCCTGCGGTTTTGGCTTTTCCGTATTTTTTGTAATAGTTCTGAGCATTTTTCGCTGCAGTAAGCCGGGGATCCAAAGGGATCGTCATGGTGGAGCCGTCGTAATAATTCTCTACGGTCACCGACGTGTCCCCGGGGCACGCCCTGTGGAGCCCCGCTGTCAGCAGCTCTGCCTGCAGGCGAAGCTGCTCTGCCTGCCCGGCCTCGCGGAGGTCTTCCAAAAGGCGCTGCTTTTTAAGCAGGAGCTTGTCCAGCAGGGTCTGCACCTGACGATGCAGCTCTACACTTCGCTGGGCGACCCGGTTGCTTTGGGATCTGTTTTGAAAAAAGTAGTCCAGCGCCTGGCCGGGGGTTTCGAAGCGCAGGGTCCTGTTTTCCCGAAAGATATGGCGCAACGGGATGATGTGCACATCCTGGGGCGTACCTTCTTCGCCCAGATAAACGGCAGGGAAGAGGTCTTTCTCTTGCTGCAGGCTTTCTCTGAGCGTCAAAATTCGATCCGGCAATTCTCCCGGGGAACCGGAAAGCCAGAGCTCCTCCGCCGCAACGGGGCTGAAGCCCTGTATGCCGTCCATGACTGCTCTGGGACCGACGGCGCTTCCCGAAGACAGGCGAAGAGAGATCTCGTCCCGGCCGGCTGTCCAAAAGTCCAGCTTGTCCTGGGAAGGCGGAGCGGTGTAAGGCAAGCCCGGCAGCAGCTGACGATAACGGTTCACATCGATGGAGATCCGCTTGATGCTGTCGATGATCTTTCCGCTTTCCCGGTCGATAAGAATGAGATTGCTGTGCTTTCCCATGGTTTCTGCCACGAGGCGCTTGTTCACCGCATAGCCCATCTCGTTGACGGTCTCGATCAAGAATTCGATCACCCGCTCGGTGCTGGGCTGCCGAACCTCCGTGATCCGTCCGCTTTGCAGGTGTTTGCGCAGGAGCATGCAAAAAGAAGGCGCCGACGGCGGATTTTCGAAGGATCGCTCGGTCAGGTATACGGCGGCGCTGCTGGGTTGGGTGCTCAGCAGCAGCTTTTTCCTGCCCTCCTTCGTGTAGACCTGCATCAGGATCTCGTCCGGCTCGGGCTGGTATATTTTTTCGATCTTCGCGCCGGTCAGAAGCCGATCCAGCTGTCTGGCCATGGCGCCGGCGAAGAGTCCGTCGTAGCTCATGAAAACCTCTGTGGTAATGAAAAACGGTTTGTGATAAAATCTCCTAAATGATAACACGAATCCCGGACGATCAACAAGGGAATTGCTTTCCGCACGAAAAGAGGAACAGTATGATCAAAAGCATGACCGGCTTCGGCCGGGGCGAATACGCAGACGATAAACGGGGCGTCGTGGTGGAGATCCGCGCGGTGAATCACCGGTACAGTGATATCAACGTCAAGATGCCCAGACGATATTCCTTCGCCGAGGAGCCCATCAAAGCCCTGGTGAAAAACGTAGCCCCAAGAGGCAAGATCGACGTATCCATCCTGGTGGACAGCGTCGGCGAGGATGAAACCAATGTCCGGCTGAACTTGCCTGTGGCGCGCCAGTATCACGACAATTTGATACGTCTTAAAAGTGAATTGAACCTTCATGGCGAGGTGTCGCTGTCACTGCTGGCGGGTATGCCCGACGTGATCCGGGCCGTAGCCGAAGTGGAGGACGAGCAGGCCATCCTGAAAAGCCTGTCCGAACCGGTGATCCAGGCAGTGGAAAACCTGGACGTGATGCGGGTCGAAGAGGGCGCCCGGCTGTCTGAGGATATCCTGAGCCGTGGCGATCTGATCGCCGAGGTGACCGGCGAGATCGAAGAATACGCCCCGGGGGTGGTGGAGACCTACACGGCAAAAATGCGGGAGCGCATCGCCGAGCTGCTGGGCGGCGGATCGACGGTCACGGAGGATCGGATCCTGCTGGAGGCAGCGGTTTTTGCAGATAAATCCAATATCACGGAAGAATTGGTGCGATTAAAGAGTCACATCGCTCAGCTGCGGAGTATTATTGCCACGGCCCGGGAGCCGGTGGGGAAGAAGTTGGATTTTCTGGTTCAGGAAATGAACCGGGAAGCCAACACCATGGGGTCGAAGGCCAACGACATCGCTATCACCAACCGGGTACTCATTTTAAAAAGCGAAATCGAAAAGATCCGGGAGCAGATCCAGAATATCGAATAGCAGGATGTTTTGATTGAATTTTCCGGGGATATGGTGTATTCTTATTTATTGCACAACGATTCACCCAGCGGATGTGAGGAGCGTATATGGAACAGGGCAAACTGTTCGTGCTGTCGGGGCCTTCGGGCGCCGGCAAGGGCACCATTTGCAAAGAGATCGTTCGACGAGAGAATATAGGTCTTTCGGTTTCCATGACCACCCGGGCGCCCCGGGGACAGGAAGAGCACGGCACGAGCTACTATTTTGTTTCGGAGGAGGATTTTCAGAAAACCATCGATGAGGGTGGGTTTCTGGAGTATGCCCAGATCTACGGCCACAGCTACGGAACACCGAAAAGAGCGGTGCTGGACCAGTTGTCTCAAGGAAGGGATATCATTCTCGAGATCGAGATGCAGGGGGCTTTCCAGGTCAAAAATGTGTACCCCGAAGGGATCCTGATCTTTATTCTGCCGCCTTCCCTGGCTGAGCTTCGCAAGCGGCTGATCGAACGGGGAACCGAAGACGAAGAGGAGATCCGGATCCGCCAGCAGGCCACACTGAACGAGATCGCGCTGATCCACGACTACGATTATTTTGTGATCAACGGGGATCTGGAAGAGGCTGTGGACCGGGTGCGGTCCATCATCCTGGCCGAACACAGCAAGGTAGACCCGCAGGTGGATCGTCTGATCCGGAAATACGAGGAGGAATTATAGATGTTATATCCATCGATCAATTTACTGAAAACAAAAGTGGACAGTCGTTACACCCTGGTCATCATGGCAGCAAAGCGCGCCAGAGACCTGGTGGACGGAAAGCCCAAGCTCACCCTTATGGAGAGCAACAAGCCGGTGTCTGTCGCCACGTTTGAGATTAGTGACGATCTGATCAGCTACAAGAGGGCGCAGTCCTTCGCAACCGATGAACCCGAAAGAAACTGATCCTTCGGTGAAGGATTTCAGAGACAGGACCCTTCGCCTGATCGGTCCTGCTGCCATGGAAAGGCTCCAAAAGGCCTCCGTACTGGTCGTGGGTCTTGGCGGTGTGGGTGGCCACATTGCCGAAAACCTGGCCCGGGCCGGCGTCGGCACTTTGGGTCTTTGCGATTTCGACCGGGTCGATGTAACGAACCTGAACCGCCAGATCCTGGCGGTTTCTCACACTGTGGGCATGGAAAAAACGAAGGCAGCCGCCGAACGCTTTCATTCCATCAATCCGGATCTGGTCCTTCGGGAATACCCGTTGCGTTTGACGGCAGATACGCTGCCGGAGCTGCAGCTGGAGCGCTATGATTACATCGCCGACGCCATCGACGACGTGGGCGCAAAGGTCCTGCTGATCCGTACAGCTCGCGAACTGGGGATTCCGGTAATCAGCGCCATGGGCGCCGGCAACAAACTGGATCCCGCTCGCTTTCGGATTGCACCCGTGAGCAAATCCCATACCTGTCCGCTGGCCAGAGTGATGCGAAGAGAACTTCGTGCTCTGGGCCTATCCGATGTACCGGTCCTTTTTTCTGACGAAACACCACCGGAACGCCCGGAAGCGGAAGGGCCCAGAGTGACCGCCAGCATTTCCTATATGCCTGCTGTCGCCGGGACAATGATCGCCGGGAAGATCCTGAAGGATCTGATAAAAAAATGATATTCTAACATCAGCGAGTCGACAGGAGAAAGTAGACATGATAAACATGTCTCAGACTGAAGACAAACTCAGGCAGAAAACTGGGATTGTCTTCAGTCTTCTCTTTTTCCGTGCACTAGGAGAATTTATACAGAAAACTTCAATAAAAGAGGTTTCCTGTATAACTTTTTTCTGTTTATTATAAGTGTTCGCTGCCGACCAGCTGAAATGGATGCAAGACAGGCTACAATTGAAACCATTTATCCCAAATCGGGCTGAAATAGTTTCAAGTATATCTTGCTTTTATACAGGTAATATTGGATTAGCTTGTTTCCTGTATAACTCTTGATTACAGGAGGCAGCACTTGTCGGCTCATTGGAAGAATCGACTGCAATACTGCTGAAAAAGCGGCAAATAGTGAAGAATGCCGTGGATCGTTATACAGGAAAAAGCTTTTAAATCCGTTTCCTGCATAATTCTCATACCTCTTTTGCTTTTCTGTTTGCAAGAAAAAAGTATGCTCGGCAGAAAGTTATACAGGAACTCGGCTTTTCGAGCTTACCCTGTATAACGCTTATCTTTTTCCGGCCTTCGGCTGACCGCCCAATTGAAGGAGCCGGGGCGAAGAGACAGCATGGCGCACCCCGGGATCGTAGCGCCGGCCGCAGCTGCTGCCATGGCGTTTTGCAATTAAACGGACATCGGGCTTTTGAAATTTGCTGAATAGAAAAGCTCCTGGGCCATGCCCAAGAGCATTGTCTTCTGCCTGAGACATGATAGACACGTCTATTTTTTGTTTTTTCGGGTCGCATTATCAGCTCGTAGCATAAAAGCATAAAATCCGCAGACCACATGGGGATAATCGATTATTTGTTAAATTAAATCAATGCAGGCTTGAAAAGGCAATTAAGACTATATACTATCAAATGGAAACCTTGTTTATCCTGACACAAGGCAATGCGGTAGAGATCAAGCTGTCTTACGAATATGACCCTGCAGGCAGAGTGACCGCCGTATCGGACCGGGGCATTCGTACGGAATACACCTATGATCCAGCCGGGCGGCTTTATACTGAACGTAGCGGCTACACCGGCATTTCGACCCAGTACTCGTATACGCCTGCCGGAAACCTTACCGCTCTTCGGTATTTTAACGGAGAGGAGCTCCTTGACAATTACGAATACCTCTACGACAAGCGCGGCAACCAGATCGAAAAAATCGAGAACGGAAACAGCACAATCTATCGCTATGATCCGTTATCCCGCATAAAAACAGTAATCGAAGAAAATGGCGCTGTGTTACACTACGAGTATGACGACCTTGGAAACATCAGCACAGCTGCGGAAATTGGCCCCGGCGGAATTGCCGAAACACAATATACCTACGACCTTAGCAGTCGTATGCTCCTCGCATCGACTACGGATCAAAGTGAAGTCTCCAATCAATTCTTCAACTACGATGCACAGGGAAATCAAATCCTGAAAGCCACGACCATAAGCAGAGACGGAGTTCCGGTAACTGCATGGACGCAAGAATTCCTGTACAACGGTTATAACCAGCTGAGCTTCGTGATCGAACAGGATGAGACCACAAGATCACTGCGACGAATGTTCGTGACAGCCGTCATCTGCTCTACCGTGAGATCGATCAGGATACCAACGATCCCACCACATATTATTACCAGTTTAACGGGCATGGGGATGTTGCAAAGCTCAGCGACCTTTTCGGGGCTGTAATCAAGGATTACAGGTATGATCCATACGGCAACGAAGAGGAGGTCTTGATCCCTGGTTTTGGCGGCGCCATTACGACGGCGCTTTGGCAGCAGGAAGAATCCCAGATCGACAACCCGTTCCGCTACTGTGGAGAGTATCTGGATTCGGAGACGAATACCTACTATCTGCGGGCAAGGAACTATGACCCGACGATTGGGCGGTTTTTGTCAGAAGATAGCGTAAGCTATGTAGCGAAGGATCTGCCAAATGGACAAAAGGCAATCGATCCGCTCAGCCTGAATCTATACACCTATTGCTATAACAACCCGGTTCGGTACACGGATTCCAGCGGAAATATCCCTGTTGAGACGATTATCGATTTCGCAAGCATTGGTTGGAGCTTTAAAGACTTCGTTAAAAAACCAAGCCTGGCAAATGCAGGATTCCTGCTATGGGATGTTGGCGCATTCTGCATCCCTTATGCTCCAGGATCCTATGTGACAAAAGGACTAAAGATCGCCGAAAATGCAGATGATGCGATGGATGCGGCGAAGGCTGTTAAGGGCGGATTAAAGGCAGACTTTTACGCGACTCCAAATGGTACAGTCGTCCCATCGACAGGTTACAGGTATATGCCAAGTGAAGCTAACTATATTGATGACATAAAAAATACTATGGAAATACCTTCAAATTCTAAAGGAACATATATTACTTTTGATAAGTTTGATACACCAAACCCTAAAAAACTCCAAGTTCCACATGTGGATCGGCTACACTTAACTGGACAGAAAAATTAGTTCAGTGCTATCATTAACACCATAAAGGAGAATGAATAGCATGAGTAACAAAAGAGAACGCCGAACTTTTTCTGAAGAGTTCAGGCAACAAATTGTTCAGTTGTACAATATCGGTAAAACTAAAACTGAAATCTGCCGGGAATACGATCTGGCTCCGAGCCTGCTTGATCGTTGGATCAAGCGGATCAATGCTACCGGTTCTGCCAAAGAGTGCGATAACAGAACGCCGGGAGAAGTCGAACTGCTGAAACTGCGGAAGGAAAACAAGCAGCTTAAAATGGAGAACGATATCTTAAAGCAAGCAGCGCTGATATTCGCACAAAAGTAGAAGTGATTCGGGCCAATGCCCACAAATACTGTATATCAGCGATGTGTAAATGCCTTCGCATTGCCCGCAGCACCTACTATTATGAAGTAGTTGCAAAGCCCGATGAAAGCGCTCTGTCGGAAGCCGTCCAAACTGTATTTCATCAAAATCGCCGGGCTTATGGAAGCCGGAAAATCCGAGTCGAGCTCCAGAAGATTGACATTTTTGCTTCTCGCCGACGCATCAGTCGAATCATGAAGCAGAAAGAACTCTATTCGGCTTACAGCCGCAGTCATTTCAAAGGGTACAAGGGAAAAAGCAACGAATCAACGATTCCAAATGAGCTCAACCGCCAATTCAACGACCAGAAAGAATATGCCGCTGTCGTAAGCGATTTGACCTATGTCAGAGTCAATTACAAATGGAACTATATCTGTTTGCTCGTGGATCTGTTTAACCGGGAGATCATCGGTTGCAGCGCAGGATCAGTGAAAACCGCTAATTTGGTGATGGACGCATTCGCAACAGTTCATGCGGATCTTAGCCGGATCCAAATGTTTCATACAGACCGTGGAGGTGAATTCAATAACCAGGTCATCGACGAGGTTCTTGATACCTTCCACATCCGAAGATCGTTGAGCCTTAAGGGTTGCCCATATGACAATGCCGTTGCAGAATCGACCTTCAAAATTTTTAAGACAGAATTTATTCACGGACGCAATTTCGAAAGCCTGAATCGGCTAAAAATCGAGCTTGCTGATTATGTGAATTGGTTCAATAATTTTCGGATTCATAGTTCCCTGGGCTACCTTAGCCCGAAGGAATTTAAAGCACAGAACCTATAAATTTTTGTCCGAAAAAGTGTTGCCATACCATATCTACGTTGACAATGAATATATTATCCTTAAAAAGTATGAAAATAAATGCGTGCTCTGTGGAGAAATGGAAAATCTAAGAAATTATCGTGGCAAGAAATTATGTAATAGTTGCCTTGAAGTATTGAAAAGTAAATAACCATTTACGAAACATCTTTGATTCGAAATGCGGTTTGGATTAAAATAAATTATATGATGGTGTTACAAAAGCGCTCGACCAATGCAGTCACAGGGAACTTAAAACATTGAAACTATATTTTCTGTATGGAAAAATGATATCATGGCATTTTATAAAAATTATCCCTATAAATGATTTAAATAATGACAATACCGATATACATAGAGATCGACGATTCTATCAAGAAGAGTCGCTTTTCTCTTGTTTCTTTTCCCAAAATAACATTTTTCACCAATAATTATCACTCAAACGAGCTTTTTAATATATAAACTACATATCATCAAATTGACAAGGGCATTACATATGAGTAAATTAGTGGTAATACCTACCGGATGTGTATGGCTGCTTTGGATACTTATAAGATATTTAAGGAACCAATAATTTCCAAAGAAGAATAAATGGCGAGAAGTTGCTGGTTTCACTTGACTGCTTACACGATAACATTTTCTGTTGCATTTTTTGTTAGATGAGGAGACTTAAAATGAGGAATACAAGTAAGGTATGCACCTTGTTAATTACTATAATTGTTATATTAATGTCTTTTACTATTGTAGAAATCTATGGAGTAAATATTGGAGTTAGTCTGGATGGCGAGCAGGTCGTTTTTACTGCCGATTCGGGGCAGCCATTCATAGACAAGGCCAATAGGACACAAGTGCCCTTAAGGGTCACTATGGAAGCCTCAGGGTGCATAGTTACATGGGATAATGTAAACAAAATTGCATCCGTCGAGAAAAACGGAACGGTTGTTAAAGTACCAGTCGGATTTTCATATATAACGGTCAATGGTGTTGTTAAACTTAACGATACCGCAGCGCAAATCAAGGATGGAAGGACTTATCTTCCAATCAGAGCTGTACTTGAGGCTTTTGGTGCAAACGTAACATGGAATTCAACAACGAGTAACGTTGAAGTCATAACAAAAGTTGAGTCTATAATAAATAGCGAGACTATTAATTATGAAGATGGTACTACTTATATAGGATATACCAAATATGGAATTCCAGATGGTACCGGTACTTTGATTTACACAAATGGAGATACATATACGGGTGATTGGAGTGATGGCATTTTTGATGGATCCGGTACATATATATGGGCCGATGGTGATAAATACACCGGAGACTGGAAAGATGGACAACGTACTGGATACGGAACTTATGTATGGGCTGACGGTGAGGAATATACGGGAGAATGGAAAGATGGAGAAATTGTTTATCATGTTGTTGAACCGGCTCCAGTAGTTGACACTTCTTCACAAAATTCAAGTGGAAATATAGTTGGACCGCTTTCTCTTTACTCAGATGAAACTGTTCGTGAATATCTTGGGAAATTGACTTCAAATGAGTATGATTCTGATAGTATATTTAATGAATATGGTGCATATGGGAGTAAATACAGAATGTATAGTATATGGAACGAATATGGTGCATATGGAAGCGAATATAGATTGTATAGTGCTTTTAATAAGTACACATCAACGCCACCATTAATTATTGATGGAGATGGCAATATTGTGGGACGACTTACCGTAAACCCTTACGTAACTGGTGCTATTAGTCCTTATGTTATCAAAGCGCTACTTATTGATTTGGGTTTTTGATGATTAATAATGTCAACGCCGGACGAAAAATGATGGAAATCGCCGGACAGAAATTGACCCAAAC